>CAJYRE010000509.1 GCA_913776675.1 Rhizobiaceae bacterium | reverse complement strand
CGCCACCAACATCGGCACCCTTGGTAAAAATACCGCCGCCCAGTCGGGCAAAAATGGAAATCAGCGATGCGCCGAAACCAAGTGCCACCAAGGCATCAATCACCTCGCGTGAGCCGTGGGGATGGCCAAGGACAACTGTCAGAACAAAATAATATAAGGAGACACCCAGAAGAGCGAGACCTGCCACCAGCATGCCGGTGATGGCACCCGATTTGAACGCAATATCCATGCCTGCCGACAGGCTCTGGGCGCAGGCCTGCGCTGTGCGCACATTGGCACGCACCGAGACATGCATGCCGATAAACCCGGCAGCGCCCGACAAAACGGCACCGATCAGAAAGCCCGCAGCCGCTTCACCAGACAAAAGCCACCAGGTCAGCGCAAACACAAGAATGCCAACGACAGCAATATTGAGATATTGCCGCGCCAGATAGGCCTGCGCGCCTTCGCGGATATAGCCGGCAATCTCCTGCATACGCGGCGTGCCTTGATCTGCCGACAACACCGATTGCGTTGCCCAGACCGCATAAGCCACAGACACCAGACCACAAAGAATTACGCCAAATAGAACTGCCATTCCAAAGCCTCCCTCTTTGGAGCGCTGCTTTTGCAAGGAGACGCTCGGGTTCCAAGGGGAGAGAGTGCGCTTTACCAACAGCAGCCGTCAAGTGCGGCGACTGCATAATGCTTTAACTCTTTGTTTTTACGCATTTCCGGACGGCAAACCGCTGGGCACTTTTCCTGGAAATACTCTCAATCAAAAGCGATTTAAGACAAACAGTATGCAGCAAATTGAGAGCGTTACAGATGTCAATTTGCAGCCGAATGCGCCTTGGCTCTGGTGATTTGCAGCACAATCAAGCCGAGGCAAACAATCGCCACTGGCCAGATCGCCAGATTGATCATTGACCAGCCATAGGCGGTAAAAATCTTGCCCGAAGAGAAAGAGGAAAGCGCCACCGTACCAAACAACACAATATCATGGAAACCCTGCACCTTATCGGCTTCCTGCGGGCGATAGCTGGAGGCCACGATGGCAGTGGAACCGATAAAACCAAAATTCCAGCCTATGCCCAACAGCACCAGCGCACCCCAGAAATTCCAGAGCGCAATACCGGCATGGGCAATGATGGCACAGCCCATCAGCACCACAAGCCCTGCCCCCACCACGCGCTCGGCACCGAACCGCCGCACAAGTTTGCCTGTGAAAAAACTGGGGCCGAACATGGCAATCACATGCCATTGAATGCCCAGAGTGGCCTCGCCTGAGGTAAAACCACAGCCAATCACCATGGCCAGAGGCGCGCCTGTCATGACAAAGGTCATCAAGGCATAGGTA
Source organism: Rhizobiaceae bacterium (assembly GCA_913776675.1). Classification (GTDB taxonomy): domain Bacteria; phylum Pseudomonadota; class Alphaproteobacteria; order Rhizobiales; family Rhizobiaceae; genus Allorhizobium. The sequence continues at coordinate 1,463 of CAJYRE010000509.1, read as the reverse complement.
CCAATACCGCACACCATGCCCGTGGCAAAACGCGGGGTTACGATAATATCGCGCAAGGCTCTGGCCGGAGGGCCATCCATAGCGGCATGATCATTAGCTTTGGGAAGATGCACAAAGGAGAGGATCACCATTGCCAACACCATCAACGGTACAAGCGCCACAAAGGCCCCTGCAAACGGCACGGGTGCCAGCAGATCACGCATCCAGATGGCAATTTGCGGACCAATAATGGCTGAAACAATGCCACCAGCCAAAATCCATGAAATGGCCTCGGCCTTGAAACTCGCCGGAGAAACATCGGCTGCGGCAAAACGGATTTTCTGGGTAAAGCCGCTGGACAGACCAATCAGCAGCATGCTGAGGGCAAAAAGCCAGAAGCTGGCCTTGAAAAGGGCAAGCGTGGCCAAAAGCCCACCCGCCAGCGCGCAAAAAGCCCCAAAGATGAAACTCTGTTTGCGCCCGATAAAACGGGTGACAATGGCAACCACCACAGCACCAAAAGCGACGCCCAGATTAAATCCTGTGACGGGCAGTGTCGCCAAAGACTTGTCTGTGTCGAGAAGCTGGTAACCAGCCAAACCGCCGAGTGAAATGGACAGGGGAGCAGCCGAGCCCAGAATGGCTTGAGCGGCGGCCAGAATACCAACATTGCGCCTGGCGATGCGCAGTTCACTCTGCATGGCTGCGCCTCACCTTATGTTATAAAAACTCTACCCCTGCCAGACTTGCGCAACAACAGGATGTTATTTCGTCGCTGTACGAACCTGTTTGGCAATGCGATCCAGAACAGCGTTGACCAGTTTTGGCTCATCCTCCTGAAAGAAGGCGTGGGCGATCTCGACATATTCGGTCACGATCACGGCCACAGGTACATCCTTGCGCTCCAGCAATTCGAACGTGCCCGACCGCAAAATGGCCCGCACAGTGCTATCGATCCGCGACAAGGACCAATCATCCTGCAAGGCCTGCCGGATCAGCGGATCAATCTTGGTTTGATCGCGCACAACACCGGCGACGATTGAGCGAAACCATGATGCGTCCGCCTTGAGGTAGGTATCGCCATCCAGTTCCTGACCCAGACGATGGGCCTCATATTCCGCCACCACTTCCAGCACACCGCTTCCGGCAATATCCATCTGGTAAAGCGCCTGCACAGCAGCAAGGCGCGCGGCACCGCGCTGATTGGCGGTTTTTACCGGCGGTGTTGTGTTTTCACTCGTCATACGTTCAGCCACCAAATTTCTGTTTCAAGGCAATCATCGTCAGCGCGGCGCGGGCGGCAAATCCACCCTTGTCCTTCTCGCTGCGCTTGACACGCGCCCAAGCCTGTTCATCATTTTCAACGGTCAGAATGCCATTGCCAATGGCAAGCGATTCAGACACGGACAGATCCATCAATGCACGCGAGGATTCATTGGCGACAATATCAAAATGATAGGTTTCGCCACGAATAACCATGCCCA
>CAJYRE010000508.1 GCA_913776675.1 Rhizobiaceae bacterium | reverse complement strand
GCGGCCTATGCCTTTGCGCGGCTGCGCTTTAGCGGGCGCACATTCTTCTTCGGCCTGATGATGATGACCCTGATGATTCCGTATCACGTGGTTCTCATTCCGCAATATGTGCTGTTTTTGCAGCTTGGCTGGGTGGATACCTATCTGCCGCTGGTGGTGCCGCGCTTTCTGGCATCTGATGCGTTTTTCATTTTTCTGATGGTGCAGTTCTTCCGGCAATTGCCGCGCGAGCTGGATGAGGCCGCAATGATTGACGGCTGCTCGCCCTTCAAGATCTATTGGGCCATCATTCTGCCGCTGTCTCTGCCGGCCATGGGCACGGCGGCGATTTTCTCGCTGATCTGGGTGTGGGAGGATTTCCTCGCTCCGCTGATCTACCTCAACGACATCAAGAGCTACACCGTGCCGCTGGCGCTGCGCCTGTTCCTCGATCAGGATGGCCAGTCCTCTTACGGGCAGATGTTTGCCATGTCGGTGCTGTCGCTGGTGCCGGTGGTGATTTTCTTTGTGCTGTTCCAGAAATTGATTGTGCGTGGCATCGCCACCTCCGGAATGAAGTAGGGATAACAAGACCATGGTTGGATTAACGCTCCGAAACGTTGGCAAGCGCTATGGCGCGCTGAACATTATCAAGGGCTTGAACCTCGATATTCATGATGGTGAATTTCTGGTGCTGGTTGGCCCCTCGGGCTGTGGCAAATCCACCCTGCTGCGGATGATTGCCGGGCTGGAGGATATTTCCGATGGCACGGTGTCGATTGGCAGCCGGGTGGTCAACGATCTGCCGGCCTCCAGGCGCGAATTGTCCATGGTGTTCCAGAGCTATGCGCTCTATCCGCATATGTCGGTGCGCAAAAATCTGGCCTTTGGCCTTCAGAACTTCAAGATGAGCAAGGCGGAAGTGGAGCGCCGGGTGGCCGATGCGGCCCGCATTCTGCAAATCGAGCCACTTCTGGACCGCAAGCCCCGGCAATTGTCCGGCGGGCAGAAGCAGCGCGTGGCCATTGGCCGTGCCATTGTGCGCGAGCCGCAATTGTTTCTGTTTGATGAGCCGCTCTCCAACCTTGATGCCGAATTGCGGGTGCAGATGCGCGCCGAGCTGGCCTCGCTATACAATCGGCTGGGCACCACGATGATTTATGTCACCCACGATCAGGTGGAAGCCATGACCATGGCCAGCCGCATTGTGGTGCTGCGCGGCGGCAAGATCGAGCAGGTGGGCACCCCGCAGGAACTGTATACACGACCGCAAAACCTGTTTGTGGCCGGGTTCATTGGCTCCCCCAAAATCAATATGCTCAAGGCCAGCCTGTCAAAACCGGGCGGGCAGGCGCGGGTGTCGGTGGATGGGCTGGCCGATTTTACCATTCCCGATCTGCCCACCCGTGACACCGACTTGACGCTGTGCGTGCGGCCGTCGTCGGTGCGCATTGGTGCGGGCAGCATTACGGGGCAGGGCAGCATCCGGCTGGTGGAATATCTGGGCAGTGAAACGCTTTTGCATGTGGCGCTATCAAGCGGGCAGGTGCTGCTGGTCAGCGATAGCGGCAAAACCGCCTATCATGTCGGCGATGCCATCACCATCGGCTTTGATGCCGCTGATCTTCATTATTTCGATGCGGCGGGGCTGCGCGTTGAACCCACCCTGAATGCGAACCAGTGAGAGTGTGATCAAGTGAAAATTGCCATTGTAGGATGTGGTTCCCGGCACAAGATGTTCCGTGATTCCGTTGTTGACGATTATCCCGACCGGCATGAAATTGTCGCGGTGTGCGATAGCAATCCGCACCGGCTGCGTGAAGCGGCGCAGGCCGTGTCCAAACCCGGCACCAATGGCGTGCCAACCTATCTGGCCGATGATTTTGACCAGATGATTGCCGAGCAAAAGCCCGATACGGTGGTGGTGGCCACGCCCGATTTTCTGCATGCCGATTATATCGTGCGCGCCTTTGAGGCAGGCTGTGATGTGATCTGCGAAAAGCCGCTGACCATTGATCTGTCGCGGCTGAAAATGATTGTGGATGCGCAAAGGCGCACGGGCCGTCAGGTCAAGGTCACGTTCAACTATCGCTATTCGCCCGCCCGCACCCAGATCAAGGAGCTGATTTCCTCCGGCGTGATTGGCGAGGTGACGGCGGTGGATTTTCGCTGGCATCTGGACCGGGTGCATGGAGCCGATTATTTCCGCCGCTGGCATCGCCAGAAGGAAAATTCCGGCGGGCTGCTGGTGCATAAATCCACCCATCATTTCGATCTGCTCAATTGGTGGCTGGGCACGGTGCCCATCGAGGTGCTGGCCTCGGGTCGGCGGGCCTTCTATCGGCCCGAAACCGCGAAAGCGCTGGGGCTGGAAGGGCGCGGGCCGCGCTGCCATCTCTGTCCGGTGGCGGAGAAATGCGATTTCGAGCTGGATTTGTCGGCCGATGAAAGCCTCAAAGCGCTCTATCTCGATGCCGAAGGCGAGGATGGCTATTTCCGCGATCTGTGCGTGTTTGATGAGGATATTGGCATTGAAGATACCATGCAGGCCCATATCCGCTATCAATCCGGGGTCACAGCCAATTACACGCTCACCGCCTATTCCCCATGGGAGGGGCTGGAAATCAAGTTTCAGGGCACCAAGGGCGATATAACCCACCGCCACGTGGAAGTGCATGGCGTGTTTGGCGGCGAGCGCGCCCATGCCGATAAGGATGCGGTCAGCACAGAGCTGCATCTGGCGGGCGAAGTGCCGCGCATGCTGGATGTGCCCAAGGCCAAGGGCCATCATGGCGGCGCTGATCCGGTGATGCTGGGCTATATTTTTGCCCCCGATACCATGGAGCCGGACCGCTATGGCCGGGCCTCCGATCACATTGCCGGGGCCTGGTCGATTCTGACCGGCATTGCCGCCAATGCCTCGATTGAGAGCGGGTCTCTCGTGAATATCCAGTCCATGCTGCGGGCGCGCGGCATTCAATTGAAACGGTAGGATGCGATGACAGATAAATTGCGAATTGGCGTGATCGGGGTCGATCATAACCACGTTTATGGCATGGTGAATGGCCTTTTGGCGGTGGGGGCAGAGCTGGCAGGCTGGGCCACCGGCGCGGATACGCCCGAAAAGGTGCGGCAGATTTTCTCGCAAAGCTATGGCAATATGCCCGAAACATCGGCGCAAGCGCTGCTGGATGATGCCAGCATCGGGCTGATCATCGGCTCCGGCATCAACAGCGAGCGGGCGGCGGTGGCCATCGAAGCCATGCGCCACGGCAAGGATGTGCTGGTGGACAAGCCCGGCTGCACCACGCTGGAGCAATTGGCGCAGATCAAGCAGACCGTGCACGAAACCGGGCGGCGCTGGACCGTGTGCTTTTCCGAGCGCCTCACGGTGGAAAGCACCACAATTGCCGATCGGCTGATTGCCGAGGGGCGGATTGGCAAGGTGGTGCAGACGGTGGGCCTTGGTCCGCACCGGCGCAACAG
>CAJYRE010000507.1 GCA_913776675.1 Rhizobiaceae bacterium | reverse complement strand
CACCGATGGAGAAGGGCAGAACGCCCTGACTGCCGACCATGGAAAAAAGAAAAGGCCCTGCTGCAAAGCCAATGGAGAGGACGGTGGCATAAATGCCGAGAACAAGCCCACGGCGGCCCGGCGGCGCGGCTGCATTGATCCAGAACTCCGAGAGGATGAACAGCGTGGTGGTGGCACCATGGAACACCAGACGCAGGGGAAACCACATCCAGAAATCTGTGGCGTAATAAAATCCGAGCGAACTGGCCGCTGCCAGCAACACGGCAACAATCATGGTTTGCGCAACGCCCCATGTGTGGGCAAGTTTGTTGGTTATGGGAGCGGCCACCATGGCGGCGATACCGGCCATGGCCGAATTGAGGCCAATCATGGTCGGGGCAATACCACGCTTTTCCAAAATGGTACTGAGCAGCGGCAAACCCAGCCCGATCGCAATGCCAACCGCCGAAATAGAGGAAATGGCGGCAATCAATGATGGCCAATGAATTTCTTCACGATGACCGACCGCACATTTTCGGTTCTCAGACATGAATCATCCTTCAAATATTCCTGAAATGCAGGTTGAAGGCGAGGCGCAGAGAAACGATGCGCGCGAATAAAGCCATTCAATCATCATGCTTCGTCAGGCGTCCTTTTCCGGTGTGCTTCCGGAGTTCGTCATGTTCATTCGGGTCTGGAACGTCGCGTGTCAAGGCGATGTTCCGGTATTTATAGGCTCATTTTCGGTCGGAATGTGAACCCGGCTCAAAAAAATGACTCACTGAGGTGGATAGCGCGAGTCATAATCCTCTGGAATGTCCGGAGATTCGCCGAAACCATGCATACGCAAAGCCCATTGCAATCCGATGACACCTCCCTTGATCGGTTGAATGATCAGCAAGGAAACAAGGAGAGCAATCGGCACCCATATGGCCAGATGAATCCATTCCGACATGACAAAAATCATATCTGTCATCATATAGCCGCCCAGCAGCACGTGGCCGACAACCATGATGACAATATAGGGTGGCAGGTCGTCAGCGCGCTGGTGAGAGAGATCTTCTCCGCAGGCAGCGCAGGCCGCAACCGGCTTGAGAAACGCGCCAAACAGCTTGCCTGAGCCGCAGGCGGGGCATCGGCAGGCCAGACCCCGCAGGATGGAACGGCCAAGGGGGCGCTCAATGTCCTCTCCGCCGCCAAATCGGGTGATTTCCGTTGGTGAATTGCTGGACATTGGCTTTCTCCTCCAAAGCATGTCGCGTTCAACTGCGCGCAGTTGAACGATAATGTACATGGGAAAAGATAAACATAAAGCACGGCTCCATTGAAGCCAATAAAACCTGCCGCGCTTTATGCCTGTCAATATCAGCGCCTGCCGCGTGGTGGTCTTGTGCCCGGCTTTTTCGGTCCGGGCTTGCCACGGCGTGTGGCCTTGTGGAACGAGCGGATGCCCGTCGGCATTTTCTTGCCCTCGCTTAAGATGTCAAACCGCAAGGCTCCCGCCAGCGGCACCGCTTCCACCAGCTTAACGCGCACACCATCGCCAAGTTGATAACCCAGACCGGTTTTTTCACCCGTCAGCGCCTGATGGGCCTCATCATAGATGAAATAGTCGCGGCCCAAGGTGGAAACCGGAATAAAACCATCGGCTCCGAACTGCGGCAGCGAAATGAACAGGCCGGACTTGGTGACACCTGATACCTGACCATCAAATTCATCGCCAATGCGGGTGGCGAGATGATGGGCGATCAATCGGTTGATGGTGTCGCGCTCGGCGGCCATGGCGCGGCGCTCAAAGGTGGAGATTTCGGCGGCGACATCGGCAAGCGTCGCTTCTTCCTCCGGCGTAATGCCGCCTTCGCCCAAGCCAAGCGATCCCACCAACCCACGATGCACGATCAAATCGGCATAACGGCGAATGGGCGAGGTAAAATGCGCATATTTCATCAGGTTCAGGCCGAAGTGGCCGATGTTGTCCGGGCTGTAGACGGCCTGACTTTGCGAGCGCAGCACCATTTCATTGACAATGGTCTGATGCTGGGTGCCTTCGGCTTTCGCCAGAATACCATTGAACGAGTTGGAGCGCAGATTGCCACCCTTGACCAGCGAAAAGCCGATGGTCGTCAAAAACTCGCGCAGCACTTCCTGCTTGGACAGGGATGGCGCATCGTGAATACGATAGACCAGCGGCTGGCGTTTCTTTTCCAGTGTTTCGGCAGCGGCCACATTGGCCTGAATCATCATTTCTTCGATCAGCTTGTGGGCATCCAGCCGTTCCGGCACAAACACCCGGTCCACGGTGCCATCCTCTTTCAGGATGATCTTGCGCTCTGGCATATCCAGTTCCAGCGGCTGGCGGCGGTCACGTCCCACTTTCAAAATCGCGTAAGCCGCCCACAGCGGCTTCAGGATCGGCTCCAGCAGCGGTCCGCTCTTCTCGTCCGGCTTGCCATCAATGGCGGCCTGTGCCTGCTGATAGGACAGTTTGGCCGCACTCTTCATCATGATGCGATGGAAGGTGTGGCTGGCCTTGCGGCCTTCCTTGGAAAACACCATGCGCACTGCAAGGGCAGGGCGGTCCACGCCTTCGCGCAACGAACACAGATCGTTGGAAATCCGCTCCGGCAGCATCGGTACGACGCGGTCGGGGAAATAGACCGAATTGCCGCGCTTGAGGGCTTCGCGATCCAGCGCCGATTTCGAGCGGATGTAATAGGACACATCGGCAATCGCCACCGTGACAATCACGCCGCCGGGATTGTCCGGTGATGTGTCCGGTTCGGCATAGACCGCATCGTCATGGTCCTTGGCATCATGGGGGTCGATGGTCACCAGCGGCAGGTGACGCCAGTCCTCGCGGTTTTTCATCGTGGCGGGCTTGGCAGCCTCTGCTTCATCCAGCACCGATTGCGGAAAAATATACGGAATGCCATGGGCGTGGATGGCAATCATCGAGATTGCCTTTTCCGACGCCACGGAGCCAACCACGTTCAACACCTTGGCACGAGCAAGGCCGAGGCGGTTGGACATGCGGCCCACTTCCACCTCAATCAGATCGCCATCCTTGGCATCGCCAATATCGCTGGCTTCAATCACCATTTCTTCGCCGCGCCGCTCAATCGGCATCAGGCGGCCACCGCCGGTGCCGGGCATTTCGCGGTAAACGCCCAACAGTGCGCCCTGACGCTTGTCCAGCACCTTGATGATGCGGGCGGTATAGGCCGGGCCGTCGCGGTCCTTGTTGGGAAAGATTTTTGCCAGTACCCGATCACCAAGACCGCCCACAGGGGCTTTGCCCTTGGCGCGGTCGGCACTGGATTGGCGAATGGCAACGGCGGGAGCCACGCCTGCTTCATCCGGCCATTCAGCCGGGCGGCCAATCAACTCGCCGTCCTTGTCGCGGGTGGTGATGTCCAGCACGGTCACGGGCGGCAGAGCGCCGGGGCGGCTCAAGGATTTGCGGGTCTTGTTGACCAATCCGTCTCCTTCCAGCGCCTTCAGCGCCGCTTTCAGCTCCACACGCGCCTCGCCCTTCAGGCCAAAGGCCTTGGCAATCTCGCGTTTGGAGGCACGGTCCGGATTGTCGGTAATGAATTGCAACAGAATATCCCGGGGCGGAACGGCCCCGTGGATAATTTCTGTTGGCGCTTTGTTGGCCACGCCTGCCTCCTTCCGGGTCCTCAAGGGTTTGTTGCCGGCGGTGGGGCTTTTGGGGCGCGGAGATTTGCTCAAGGTCAGGTCTTCTTTGCTTTCGGTGCAGCCTTCGCTTTTGTTGGCTTAGTTGCCTTTGGGGGCTTGGCTGCGGTGTTCTTCGGTTTTGCTTCTGCTGCCTCGGATGCGTCATCCGCATCCGTTTTAGTAGCTTTCGCTGTTGTCTTCTTGGCAGGTGCTTTTTTCGTCGTTGTCGCCTTGGCCTTTGTCTTGCCCTTGGCACCGCCATCCCTGGCTGCGCGTTCAGCAATCAAAAGCAACGCTTCTTCCACGGTCACGCTCTGCGGGTCCTTGCCCTTGGGCAGGGTTGCGTTCACCTTACCCCAATTGACGTAAGGACCATAGCGCCCATCACGCACGGTGATGGCTCCACCATCAGGATGATCGCCTAATTCTTTCAAGGCTGCAACCGCCGTGCGGCCACGGCCACCCTTGGTCTGCTTTTCGGCCAAAACGGTGACGGCACGGTTGAGGCCGATGGTGAACACGTCCTCAATGCTTTCCAGATTGGCGTAAGTGCCATCATGCAGGACAAAAGGCCCGTAGCGGCCAAGGCCAGCCGTGATCATCTTGCCCGTTTCAGGATGGTTGCCAACCTCGCGCGGCAGATTGATCAAGGACATGGCCTTTTCATAATCCACATCGGCAGGCGACCAGCCCTTGGGCAGCGATGAGCGTTTGGCTTCCTTGCCTTCGCCACGCTGCACATAAGGCCCGAAACGGCCAGACCGCAGGGTGATTTCCTCGCCGGTCTTGGGGTCTTGCCCCAACGCCTTGTTTTCGGTCGCCATGGCTTCGGCTTCGGCACCGCCCTCGGAAGAAAGCTGGCGGGTAAAATTGCACTCCGGATAATTGGAGCAGCCAACAAAGGCCCCGTATTTGCCAAGCTTGAGCGACAGATTGCCGGTGCCGCACACCTGACAAATGCGCGGATCGCTGCCATCTTCGCGCTTGGGGAACACCAGCGGAGCCAGAGCCTCGTTCAAGGCATCCAGCACGTTGGTCACGCGCAATTCCTTGGTGCCCTCTATCTGGGCAAAGAAATTGGTCCAGAATTCGCGCAGCACATCCTTCCAGTTCAGCTCGCCTGCGGAAATCTTGTCGAGCTTTTCTTCCA
>CAJYRE010000506.1 GCA_913776675.1 Rhizobiaceae bacterium | reverse complement strand
CATGCCCGCTTACAAAGCGCCCGTCGCGGATACGCTCTTCATTCTCAACACCGTTCTCGGCCTGGAACGCTACAACAATCTTCCCGGCTTTGAAGACGCAACACCCGACATGATCGAAGCAATTTTGGGCGAAGCCGCCAAGCTTGCTGAAGAGCAGCTTTTCCCGCTCAACCTCTCTGGTGATCAGGAAGGTTGTACCCGCCATGACGATGGCTCTGTCACCGTGCCCAAGGGTTTCAAGCAGGCCTATGATGCCTATTGCGAAGGCGGCTGGAGCGGGCTTGCCGTGCCTGCAGAATTTGGCGGTCAGGGCCTGCCTTATACGCTGCATGCTGCGGTTGGCGAATACATGTCGTCAGCCAATATGGCCTTGATGATGTATCCGGGCCTCACCCAAGGGGCGATTGCCGCCATTCTGGTGCATGGATCGGATGCGCAGAAAGCCACGTATCTTCCCAAAATGGTCGAAGGCATCTGGTCTGGCACCATGAACCTCACCGAGCCGCATTGCGGCACCGACCTTGGCCTGTTGCGCACCAAGGCTGTGCCGAATGGCGATGGCACCTACAAAATCTCCGGCCAGAAAATTTTCATCTCGGCAGGCGAACACGGGATGACCGAGAATATCATCCATCTGGTGCTGGCCCGCATCGAGGGCGCGCCGGAAGGCACCAAGGGGATTTCGCTGTTCATCGTGCCGAAAATCATCGTCAATGACGATGGCAGCCTTGGGGAGCGCAATGGCGTGTCCTGTGGCGCGATCGAGCACAAGATGGGCATTCACGGCAATGCCACCTGCGTGATGAATTATGATGAAGCCACCGGCTATCTGATTGGTGCGGAAAACAAGGGCCTCTCGGCCATGTTTGTGATGATGAACGAGGCACGTCTGGGCGTTGGCCTGCAAGGTCTCTCCATCGCGGAAGTGGCCTATCAGAATGCCGTGGCGTACGCCCGTGAGCGTATTCAGGGCCGCGCCCTGTCCGGCGTCAAGGCACCGGACAAAAAGGCCGATCCCATCATCGTTCACCCCGATATTCGCCGCAGCCTGATGACCATCAAGGCCTTTAACGAAGCTGGCCGCGCCTTTACGCTTTGGACGGCCTTAAAATCAGACATTGCTCACCGTTCCTCTGATGCTGCGGAAAAGCAGACTGCCGATGATATTCTCGGCCTGATGACCCCGATTCTCAAAGGCGTGTTGACCGACAAGGGCTTTGACCATGCCGTGATGGCACAGCAAGTCTATGGCGGCCATGGCTACATCGAAGAATGGGGCATGAGCCAATATGTGCGCGATGCCCGCATTGCGATGATTTACGAAGGGGCCAATGGCATTCAGGCGCTCGATCTGGTGGGGCGCAAGCTGGGCCTCAACGGTGGCCGTGCGGTGATGGCGCTGTTCAATGAAATCGGCACTTTCTGCGAAGAAAACCGGGGCGATGAAAAACTGTCCTTCTTCACCAAGCATTTGAAGAAAGGGCTGAACGACCTTCAGGCCTCGACCATGTGGTTCATGCAGAACGCCATGGCCAAGCCCGACAATGCGGGTGCGGGATCAACTGATTACATGCACCTCTTCGGTCTGGTGGTGCTGGGCTATATGTGGGCCAAAATGGCCAAAGCCGCCCAGGAGGCATTGGACAGTGGCACCGGTGATGCAGATTATTACAACAACAAGCTGTTGACCGGGCGCTTCTTCATGGAAAAGATCATGCCCGAAACCGCTTTGCGTAAAGTCCGCATTGAAGCGGGCGCAGACAGCCTGATGGCTATGGCTGCCGAGGCATTTTGATGGGATTTAGCCTCTCCCTTGCCGGGGAGAGGCAATTTGCAAAATTCAGGAGCTTTCCGCTCTAGTGCACTGACGCATTCACTTCGTTCATGCTCTAGTGCACTCGTTTTTTGTTTATGCATCGATTTTTCCAAACTCAGATGAATCTTTCGTTTGGATCGATGCACTAGGGAGAGAGACAATGACTGACGTATACGTTTATGATCACGTGCGTACGCCGCGCGGCCGCGGCAAGAAGGATGGCGCGCTGCATGAAGTGCCATCGGTGCGCCTTGCTGCCAAGGCGCTGGAAGCCATCCGCGACCGCAACGGCCTTGATACATCCACGGTGGATGACATCATCATGGGCTGCGTTGATCCGGTGATGGATGCGGGCGCGGTGATCCCCAAGGCTGCGGCCTTTGAGGCGGGCTATTCCACCAAGGCACCGGGCATGCAGATTTCGCGCTTTTGCGCCTCTGGCCTGGATGCCGTGAATTTTGCCTCTGGTAAAATTGCCGCTGGTGCCGATGATATTGTGATTGCCGGTGGCGTGGAAAGCATGTCGCGCGTCGGGCTTGGCATGTCGGGCGGTGCGTGGTTCATGGACCCATCTGTCAACTTTCCAGCGTTTTTCATGCCGCAGGGCGTGTCTGCTGATCTGATCGCCACAAAATACGGCTTCTCCCGCGACGACGTGGACGCCTACGCCGTGGAGAGCCAGAAGCGCGCGGCCCATGCGTGGAAGAGCGGTTATTTCGATAAATCCGTGGTGCCTGTGAAGGATCACAACGGTCTGACCATTCTGGCCCATGATGAGCACATGCGCCCCGGCACCGATATGCAATCACTGGCGGGGTTGAACCCGTCCTTCCAGATGCCAGGCGAAATGGGCGGCTTTGAAGCCGTGGGCATTCAGGCGCATCCGGAAATCGAGAAGATCAATTACGTCCACCATGCGGGCAATTCCTCCGGTATTGTCGATGGTTCCGGTGTTGTGCTGCTGGGCTCCAAGGCGGGCGGCGAGAGCATGGGCTTGAAGCCACGGGCGCGCATTCGCGCTTTCGCCAATATCGGCTCTGATCCGGCTTTGATGCTGACCGGCCCAGTCGATGTGACGGAAAAGCTTTTTAAAAAAACCGGCATGACGCTGGCCGATATTGATCTGTTTGAGCTGAACGAGGCCTTTGCCGCCGTGGTCTTGCGCTTCATGCAGCATTTTGATGTGTCGCATGATGTGATGAACGTCAACGGCGGTGCCATTGCCATGGGCCATCCTCTGGGAGCCACGGGCGCGATGATTCTCGGCACCGTGCTGGATGAGTTGGAGCGGCGCGATCTCAACACCGCACTGGTCACGCTCTGCATTGGCGCGGGCATGGGTACGGCAACTGTTATTGAACGCGTCTGATCGGGAGGGATGACAATGACCTATAAGAATTTCACCGTTGAGACCGATGCAGACGGCATTGCCCTTGTGACATGGAATATGCCCGACAAGAGCATGAACGTGTTCACCGTTGAGGTGATGGACGAGATTGAAGCGATTGTGGACGCAACCGTGGCGGATGAGGCCGTCAAGGGCGTGGTCTTCACCTCTGGCAAATCCGCCTTTTCTGGCGGCGCTGATCTGACGATGATCAAGGGCATGTTCTCCATGCTGCATGAGGAAAAGGTCAAAGACCCGGCCAATGCCGTGCAAAAGCTGTTTGACGCCGCTGGCCGCATGAGCTGGCTGTGGCGCAAGATTGAGACCAACGGCAAGCCATGGGTCTCGGCCATCAATGGCACCTGCATGGGCGGCGCGTTTGAGCTGTCGCTGGCCTGCCATGGCCGCGTGGCCTCGAATGATAAATCCGTGAAGCTGGCGCTGCCGGAAGTGAAAGTCGGGATTTTCCCGGGTGCTGGTGGCACGCAGCGCGTATCACGCCTGACAAATGCGCAAGACGCCCTGCAAATGATGACGACGGGCCAGACCCTCACCCCGCAACGCGCCAAGGCCATGAACCTTGTGCATCAGGTGGTGGAGCCGGATCAGTTGATTACGGCTGCCAAGCAGATGATCAAGGATGGTTTGAAGCCAGTTGCGCCATGGGATGAAAAGGGTTTCAAAGCCCCCGGCGGTGGCATCTGGACACCGGCCTCGGCCCAGCTCTGGCCAGCAGCCCCCGCCATTTTGCGCCGGGAAACCGCAGGCAATTACCCCGCAGCGCTGGCGATTTTGAAATGCGTGTATGAAGGCCTGCAAGTGCCATTTGACACCGGCCTTCGCATTGAACAGCGCTATTTCACCCAAATTGTGCAGACCACCGAAGCCTTTTCGATGATCCGTTCGCTGTTCATCTCGCTTCAGGAACTGGGCAAGGGTGCGCGCCGCCCTGCCGGCCAGCCAAAGAGCGATATCAAAAAAGTCGGCGTGGTTGGCGCTGGCTTCATGGGCGCATCCATTGCCTATGTGACCGCAGCGGCTGGCCTTGCCGTGGTGCTGATTGACCGCGATATGGAAGCCGCAGCCAAGGGTAAGTCTGTTGCCGAAGGGCTTGTTGCAGGTGCCATTGGCAAGGGCAAGATGACCAAGGAAGCAGGCGAAAAGCTGCTGTCTCTGATCATCCCCACCGAGGATTACGGCTCTTTGTCTGACGCTGATCTGGTGATTGAAGCGGTGTTTGAAGACCGCGATGTGAAAAAGGCTGTGATTGAAAAGGTGGAAGCAGTCCTGCCGGAAGGGGCAATTTTTGCCTCCAACACCTCGACCTTGCCGATCACGGGTCTTGCCAAAAACTCCAAGCGTCCGGTGGATTTCATTGGCGTGCATTTCTTCTCGCCGGTTGAAAAGATGATGCTGACGGAAGTGATTGTGGGTGAGCAGACAGGCGACAAGGCGCTGGCTGTAGCACTGGATTACGTCTCAAAAATCAAGAAAACGCCAATCGTTGTGAATGACACCCGCGGCTTCTTCGTCAACCGCTGCGTCTTCCGCTACATCAACGAAGCCTATGACATGCTGATTGAAGGCGTGCCTGCGGTGATGATCGAAAATGCCGCGAAAATGGCAGGCATGCCGGTTGGCCCACTGTCGCTCAACGACGAAGTGGCGGTGGACCTGTCACAGAAGATCATGAAAGCCTCGATTGCCGATCTGGGTGAGGCCTCGGTTGATCCCAAACACATGAGCCTGATCAACAAGCTGGTGGATGATCTGGACCGCCGTGGCCGCAAAAACGGCAAGGGCTTCTATGATTATCCGGCCAAGCCATTGAAAAAATCCCTCTGGCCGGGTCTGAAAGACCTCTACCCGCAGAAAAAGCCGGATGCGGTCGATGTCACTGTTCTGAAGCAACGCCTGCTGGTGACAATCGCGCTGGAAGCCGCCCGCACGGTGGAAGAAGGCATTGTCACCGATCCGCGCGAAGCCGATGTCGGCTCCATCCTCGGCTTCGGCTTTGCCCCCTACACCGGCGGGGCGCTGTCCTACATCGACGGCATGGGTGTAAAGACCTTCGTGACATTGTGCGAAAAGCTGGCGAAGGATTATGGGCCACATTTTGCCCCAACGCCGCTTCTGAAGGACATGGCACAGAAGGGCGAGACGTTCTACGGACGTTTTGATCCCTATGGCGCTGTGCAGACGGCAGCGTGACCTGACAACTGCGATCTAGAGCGTTTCACTGTTTCACGGAAACAATGAAACGCTCTCACTCTTTGTTTTCAAGCATTTCCGGACGGAAAACCGCTCTAAAACGAAAGGGGGGGCGTTTGCCACCCCCTACGTCGTTGTAGCCAGCGCTCTTTGGCGCTCCCCCGCCCTTATTGTCCTGTATTCGAGAAGGCTTATGAGGAAAAACAATCTGGCAAAGAACAACCGCCGGATCGCTCCGGCGGTAACTGCTTTTGATCTTTCGTCAATCAACTGGCGCGACGCATCTGCTCAGCAGTGCGATGCAATGGGCTATGCCCGGAGGCTTGAGAAATTCTGAAGGCCTGAATCAGTGTAAGGAGATCACCGGTGTCATTGGCCAGCACCTCGGCCGAGGCCGTGGTTTCTTCCGCCATCGCCGCATTCTGCTGGGTGGCCGTATCCAACTGGTTCAGCGAGGACGAGATCGAGCGAATGGTCGTGTCCTGCTCGGCAGCGCTGGCCGCAATCCTCGCCACCACCTCGTTCGCCTCGGTGATCTGGCTGGAAATCCGCTTCAGCGCTTCTCCCGTTTTGCCCACAAGCTGAACACCCTCGTTGACCTGTGCCGACGAGCGGGCAATCTGATCCTTGATCTCCTTCGCCGCCGCCGCAGAGCGCTGGGCCAGTTCGCGCACTTCCTGCGCTACAACCGCAAAGCCCTTGCCGCTTTCGCCAGCCCGCGCCGCTTCAACACCCGCATTCAGCGCCAGAAGGTTGGTCTGAAACGCAATCTCGTCAATCACGCCAATGATCTTGCTGATCTCTTCCGAGGATTTCTCAATGCCGCTCATCGCATCAATCGCATGCGCCACAATGCCATCGCTCTGCTGCGCTTCCTTGCTCACAGACTGCACCCGGTTGGCCGCTTCCTTGGCACCATCTGCCGTCTGGCGGATGGCCACCGTCAGCTCATCCAGAGCCGCAGACGTTTCTTCCAGATTGGCCGCCTGACGCTCGGTGCGGCTGGCCAGATCGCCAGAGGCACGGCGGATTTCTTCCTTGCTGATGGCAATGTCATTGCCCTTCAGGCTGACGCGGGCCATGGCCTGCTCCAGCTTGCTCAGCGCATCGTTGAAATTATGGCGCAGGTCTTCGTATTTGCGGCCCAGATCCGCGCAACGCACAGTCAGATCACCTTC
>CAJYRE010000505.1 GCA_913776675.1 Rhizobiaceae bacterium | reverse complement strand
CATCCAGCGCCTTCAGGCGGTCCAGTTCGCTCTGCCCCACCGAGAATGGTGAAAGGATACGCTCATGCGGCCACTCCTGCTGGGCGCGCAGTGATCGTGCCGCCAGCGTGGCAAGGCTGCCCGAAGGCCCGACATCAATCAGACGGAAAACCTTGCCCAGCGACTCCAATGTGTGTACGGCCATGCGGAAATGGATTGGACCGCGCCCAACGCTGGCAAAATGGGCGGCATCGGGCCTCTCAATGAGGCCGCCGGTCATGGCCGAAATCAGCGGCACCTGCGCAGGCCGATAGGCGCGATTAGCAAAAACCGCCGCAATATCAGCCGCCACAGCATCCATGGCACTGGTGTGGAAGGCGCGTGCAACCGGGGGTGAAACCACCAGATGTCCATCGGCGCGCAGCTTGCGTGCCGCCGCCTCTATAGCCTCTTCGGGGCCTGCAACAACAAACTGGTTATCGGCTTGTTCGCCAACGAATTCCACCCCGTCGAGACCGTTAATGGCTGAGGTCGGCCCAAGCACGGTCAGCATCCGTCCCGCCGCACAGCGATCCTGAATGATGCGGGCACTTCTGGCGATGCAGCACAGCATTTCCTCGGGCGGCAGAACGCCTGCGAAAGCAGCCGCCGCAAATTCACCCAGCGACACACCAAGGCAAATATCAGGTCGGGTGCCACCTGCCTGCAATCGGAGGGCCAGCCCCAATTCCACCATCAAAAGCGCCGGATGGGTCAAACACAGGTCTTCGCACGGCGCGTCCCGCCCGATGTTTTCAGCGTAAAGCCGCTCCAGAACCGACGGATTGCCATCTGCAACCAGCGCGCTATCCAACCGCAGGAGTATATCACGGAAGACGGGATCGTTTCGAAACAGTTCCGCGCCCATCTGGAAATATTGGACACCTTGCCCCGGAAACAGAAAAGCTGTTCCTTGCGCTGTTTGCGCAATCATCTCGGCTGGACTATTCTTCATCGCAGCCCCACCACGATCCTGCCGCGACCGGCCCCTTCACCAAAACCGCGCAAAAGCCGCGCAACATCCTGCGGCTGCGCCAGAGAGGCGATCCGCTCATAATCACCCGGCTGCAAAACCTTTGACACCGCGCGGAGCGCCTCCATCTTTTCCTCGGCCCCGAAGCCGGCCTTGACCCCCATCAGCCGAAGCCGCCGCAGAATCACCGCAAGGACGTTGATCTGCACCTTGTACCCCGCGCTGATACCGACAAGGGCCAGCGTCCCATCGGTGCGCATATGACGGCAAAGCCAGTTCACCAGACCGCCCGTCACATCAAAGGCCGCATCAAAGGTTTCCGGGCCAAACGTATCTTCGGACAAAGCGGCGGCATCCGGCACACCGACAACCGACGCAACCCCAAGTTCTGCAAGCACATCTGCCTGCGCAGGATCACGGGTGATCGCCGTAACCCTGTATCCGCTGCGGGCAAAATAGGTGGCGGCCAACCGCCCGGTTCCGCCCATGGCCCCGGTAACGGCCAGGGAAATTCCCACAGGCAAGCCCTGCGCACCCACGCCCATCACGGACTGGGCTGCAAAAGCGGCAAGGGCTGCAACGCCAGCCGTTGCCGCCTGCAAAGTGGTCATCTCATCGGGAACAAGGCAGGCCGCCGCCGCAGGCACCTGCACGTCGCCTGCCATTGTTCCAACCAGCGTTTCGCCCAAGCCGTGACCGTTGACAAAAACCCTGTCACCAGCACTGAAACCCGGATGTTCCGAAGCCAGAACAATGCCCGCCCCTTCATTGCCGGGAACATGCCCTGCCGGGATTGCGCCAAACAGGCCGGATGCCGTCACGAAATCCCGAAAATTAAGCGCGGCATACTCAATCCTGACCCGAAGCAAGGGCAGAGCGCTGCTGTGTGGAGCAACGCAATCCGGCTTTCTGTCAAGAAAGGGCTTAGCGGGCACTTATTCACCTCAAAAGAGAATTTAAAATATAATACTACTTTTGAGGGATGTTTATACCATCGCAGGTTCTTGTCAAGCAATCATTAAAACTATTTCAGGTTGTATTCACGCTTTGCATCCAAGGCAATCCCGAACCAGCATGGTTTCAATTCGGAACATCCCATCGCGTCCGTCCGTGATGGTGGCATAGGAGAGCGCAGCAAAACGCAAGATAATACGGTGGACTGCCCGCAAAACATGGGAAGTGACCACAGGAGGTGACGCACGTGTTTTCGGGCTGTCGAAACCTCTGCCCACAAGCGAAAGGTTGCGGCGGAGTCTTCCTTCACCCCTATGTCGGGATAATTTTCAGCTCACCATAGGTCACGGACCGCTCCGCCATCACATGATCGGCAAAGTGGCGCACCTCTTCGGTTTTACCGCGCAAAACGCTGATTTCAAGACAGCGGTGCTGATCCAGATGCACATGCATGCTGGCCACAGACAGATCATGGTGATCATGAAAGGTTGTGGTGAGGCGGCTGGCCAAATCTCTGGCCTCGTGATCATAGACATAGCTTAAAACACCAGCGCATTGGGCGATATGGCCCTCCTCGATTGAAGCCTGCTTCAGCCCGGCCCGTGCCAGATCGCGCAGGGCTTCAGAGCGGTTCTGATAGCCTTTTGCCTGAATCATTCGGTCCAGTTCAGTCATGAGGTCATCGTCAATGGTGATGGTAATGCGCTGCATGCTTGTTCCCCCGCTGATGCTGATAGATGGTGTATCATTTTTTGACGCCGCTTCCAGCTTTGGTCCCGATAGATGGTTGACCTGACAAAGTCAGTATGATGTATCAACCAAAACATCTTACTCAACAGCAGCCCGCAGGACATTCCATGCTCACATCTTGCTTTCGCCGTGCGGCACTGGCCTTGACGCTGGCCTTTTGCAGTCCTCTCATCCCGGCACAGGCGGGCGAGACGCTGAATTTTTCGTGGCCCATCAACGTCGGCCCGCTCAACCCTCATCTCTATTCGCCCAATCAGATGTTTGCCCAAAACATGGTGTATGAGCCGCTGGTGCGCTATCAGGCCGATGGCACGGTGAAGCCATGGCTGGCCCAATCATGGCAGATTTCGAACGAGGGGCGAACCTATACGTTTCAATTGCGTGAAGGCGTGCAGTTTTCAAATGGCGAACCCTTTGATGCCGCAGCCGTCAAAGCCAATATGGATGCGGTGCTGGCCAACCGCTCCCGCCATGCATGGCTGGAGCTGGCCAATGAAATTGAAAGCGCTGACGTGGTGGATGCCGCGCATGTGCGCATCACGCTGAAACATGCCTATTATCCTTTGCTTCAGGAATTGTCCCTGCCGCGGCCTTTTCGGTTTATCGCGCCTTCACAGTTCAAGCAGGGCGGCACAAAAGACGGCATTCTCAAGCCGATTGGTACCGGCCCTTGGGTGTTGCAAGAAACCCGATTGGGCGAGAAAGACGTGTTTGTTCGCAATGACAAATACTGGGGTGCAAAGCCGAAATTTGAGAGCGTCGATGTCAAGGTCATTCCCGATCCCAACAGCCGCGCCATTGCGTTTGAGACCGGCGATATTGATCTGATCTACGGGTCCGATGGGCCGATTTCGCCCGATACGTTTGAGCGTTTCCGCAAAATGGGAACCTATACAACAGAGCTGTCACAGCCTCTGGAAACCCTTGTGCTGGCCATCAACACCAATCTCGGCGCGACAAAGGAACTTGCGGTGCGCAAGGCCATCAACCATGCGGTGGACAAGGACAAGATGATTGCCACGGTGCTTTATGGCACCCAGCAACGGGCTGACACGCTTTTTGCCCCCAATGTGCCTTACGCAAATATTGGCCTCAAGCCCTACACGTTCGATCGTTCCGTTGCCGAAAAACTGCTGGATGATGCTGGCTGGAAGCGGCCTGCTCCGAACGCTATTCGGCAAAAGGATGGCCAGCCGCTATCCATCGAATTATGCTTTGTTGGCACAGATGCCATCAGCAAATCCATGGCCGAGATTGTGCAGGCCGATCTGGGTAAGATCGGCATTCAGGTTATCCTGACCGGAGAGGAAGAAAGCAGCATTTTTGCCCGTCAGCGCGATGGCCGGTTCGGCATGATCTTCAATCGCACCTGGGGGCCGCCTTATGATCCGCACGCCTTTGTCAGCTCCATGCGCATTCCCTCCCATGCCGATTATCAGGCGCAGCTTGGCCTGCCGGACAAGGCGAAGATCGATGAGGAGATTGGCGCGGTGCTGATTTCAACCGATGAACACGCACGGCAAGATCTCTATCGGGATATTCTGACCCGCTTGCATGAAGAAGCCGTCTATCTGCCGCTCACCTATGTCACCGCCATTGCCGTTGCCAAAAAGGAGCTTGGCCCCATTCCCTTTGGAGCGATGGCGAGCGAAATTCCGTTCGATCAGATCGGGCAAAAGGCGAACTGATCCATGGGTGCGTTTATTCTGCGGCGCATTTTGCTGCTGATCCCGATGCTGCTTGGCGCGTCACTGGTGATCTTTCTGATGCTGCGGCTTGGGCCAAGCGATCCGGCCATGGATTACTTGCGCCTGTCAAAAGTGCCGCCAACGCCTTTGGCGCTGGCCGATGCCCGGCAGATGCTGGGCCTCGACCGGCCCATTGCCATCCAATATGCCGACTGGCTGAGCCATGCCTTCCAGCTGGATTTCGGCATCTCATACGCCACGCAAAGGCCGGTTTTGCCGGATTTGCTCTCCTATCTTCCGGCAACGCTGCAACTGGCAGGGCTGGCGCTGATTCTGACCTTTGGCATTTCCATTCCCATGGGGGTCTGGGCATCACGCCACCGCAACAAACTGCCCGACCATATTGTGCGGCTGGTGTCCTTCCTTGGTGTATCCATGCCCAATTTCTGGCTGGGCTTTCTGCTGGTGCTGGTGTTTTCGGTGCATCTTGGCTGGCTGCCGGCCATGGGCCGCGGCGGCTTTGCCCATATGATCATGCCAGCCATTGCCATTGCCTTCATGTCGCTGTCCATCAATGCGCGGTTGTTGCGCGCCAGCATGCTGGAGGCGGCAGGCCAGCGCCATGTGCTTTATGCCCGCCTGCGCGGCCTTTCCAGACAGCGGGTTGAGCGCGGCCATATCCTGAGAAACGCGCTTTTGCCGATCATCACCGCCACGGGCATGCATGTCGGTGAATTGCTGGGCGGCACATTGGTGATTGAGAGTATTTTCGGCTGGCCCGGCGTTGGCCGCTATGCCGTTTCAGCCATCCTGAACCGGGACTATCCCGTCATTCAGTGTTTTACCTTGTTGATGGTCGGCATTTTTGTGAC
>CAJYRE010000504.1 GCA_913776675.1 Rhizobiaceae bacterium | reverse complement strand
CGATTTCAGGCATTATGCATCCAATATAAAGAGCTACAGCAAACCGTTATGCGCGATATAGGGGCACGGCGCGGTAGGGAAAGACTTTCATCTGTCCCATTCCGCTGCGCGATGCAAGTGATAAGCCTTGGCAGGCACCCCACAAAGCCGCCAACATGCAAAAAAATTGACCATCCCCTTGAAACCTGATGATAGGGTATGGCATTCAACATACAACCATAAGCACTCATCACGCTCGCCAGCAGACAGCCAGCAGGATAATTTTGGTTGAAAATGCTCTTTTGAAGATCGGAAATATGCTACGTTTTGAGACATATAAGGATAAGCAGATCACTTTTTTTTAAAAAACGCTCTGACAGAAATTGGGATTTTAGCAATCGTTCAGAAATTTCTGCCATCATCGTGTGAATTACGCTGGCGCGATCCGTCGAAATGCTTGCGTTTACTGGATTTGCAATAGGACGATCGGGATATATTGATGCGTACAGAAACAGGCCAGGTTATACGCTTGGCGGATTATCGCCCTACAGACTTTGTTCTTGAACGAGTTGATCTCACCTTTGAACTGGATCCCACCGAGACAAAAGTCGAAACCCGCCTGATTTTCCATCGTCGTGAAGGCACTGATCCGCAAGCTCCGTTGATCCTTGATGGTGATGAGCTTGTTCTCTCTGGCCTGCTTTTCGATCAGATCGAAATAGAAGCGGAACGCTATACCGCCACACCTGATGCGCTGACCATTCGTGATCTGCCCGAGAGCGATCCGTTTGAAATCACCATTACCACGCTGATCAATCCGGAAGCCAATACCCAGTTGATGGGTCTGTACCGATCAAACGGTATTTACTGCACCCAATGCGAAGCAGAGGGCTTCCGCCGTATCACCTATTTCCCCGACAGGCCCGATGTTCTGGCTGTCTATACCGTCAACATCATTGCCGATAAGGCCGCCAATCCGTTGCTGCTCTCCAACGGCAATTTTCTGGGTGGTGCCGGCTATGGCGAAGGCAAGCATTTTGCGGCCTGGTTCGATCCCCATCCCAAACCAAGCTATCTGTTTGCGCTGGTGGCTGGCGATCTGGGCGTTGTTGAAGACAGTTTCACCACCATGTCCGGTCGGGACGTTACCCTGAAAATCTATGTTGAACACGGCAAAGAGGCACGGGCCGCCTATGCCATGGATGCCTTGAAGCGCTCCATGAAATGGGACGAAGAGGTGTTTGGCCGCGAGTATGATCTTGATATTTTCATGATCGTTGCCGTTTCCGATTTCAACATGGGGGCCATGGAAAACAAAGGCCTGAATGTTTTTAACGACAAATATGTTCTGGCTGATCCGGAAACCGCAACAGATGCGGATTATGCCAATATCGAAGCAATCATTGCCCACGAGTATTTTCATAACTGGACGGGCAACCGCATCACCTGCCGGGACTGGTTCCAGCTTTGCCTCAAGGAAGGTCTGACGGTCTATCGTGACCATGAGTTTTCCGCTGATCAACGCTCACGCCCCGTCAAGCGGATCAGCGAAGTGCGCCATTTGCGCGCCGAGCAGTTTGTGGAGGATTCGGGGCCGCTGGCCCATCCCGTTCGTCCCAATCAGTATAAAGAAATCAACAACTTCTACACAACAACTGTGTATGAAAAAGGCTCTGAAGTCACGCGGATGATTGCCACCATTCTTGGCAAGGATCTGTTCAAGAAGGGCATGGATCTATATTTTGAGCGCCATGACGGTGAAGCTGCCACAGTCGAAGATTTTGTCCGTTGTTTTGCGGATGTCTCCGGCCGTGACCTGAGCCAATTCTCGCTCTGGTATCATCAGTCTGGAACACCACAGATCACCGTATCATCGACCTATGATGCGGCTGCAAAGACTTTTCGCGTTGAGCTGACACAGACGGTTCCGCCCACACCGGGCCAATCGTCAAAGGCACCGATGCATATTCCGCTCTCCTATGCCCTCTGGTCGGCCAATGGTGCCGCTCTCACCGCCAGCGCGGTCAAGGGTGGCGAGGTGACAGACAGCGTTCTGCATCTGGTTGAAAGCCAGCAAACCTTTGTGTTTGAAGGCATTGCGGAACGCCCGGTCCTGTCGTTGAACCGCAGTTTCTCGGCCCCTGTAACCCTGCATTTCAACCAGTCCAGTGATGATCTGGCCTTGATTGCGCGCTCCGAGACGGACCTGTTCAGCCGCTGGCAGGCTTTGACCGATCTGGCCTTGCCCATGCTGTGCGAAGGCGCAAAGCGCGCCCGCGCTGGTGAGGCCGTAGCATTTGACGCAGCCCTGAAGCAAAGCCTGTTGGCCATTGCTGGCGATGACAGTTTGGAACCAGCTTTCCGGGCACAAGCGCTTGCGCTTCCCAGTGAGGCAGACATTGCCCGTGAACTGGGCAGCAATGTTGATCCGGACGCTATTCACGCCGCGCGTCAGGCTCTGATCAAGGATATTGCGGTTGACGGACAAGCACTGTTCAACCGCCTTTACAGAGAAATGGCAACGGATGCGCCTTACAGCCCGGATGCGCAAGCCGCAGGGCAGCGGGCGCTGAAAAATGCTGCTTTGGGCTATCTGGTGCAAGCCGCAAACGATCCCGCTGTGGCAGCGGAAGCCTATGATAAGGCCGACAACATGACGGACCTGTCCTATGCCTTGACCGTGCTGGCGCATTATTTCTGCGCCACTGAAGAAGCGCAAGCTGCGCTTGGCAATTTTGAAACACGCTTTGCCAACAATCCGCTGGTGATGGACAAGTGGTTTTCCATTCAGGCCACCATTCCGGGACAGACCAGTCTGGAGCGGATCAAAACCTTGATGCAAAGCCCGAAGTTCAATGCTGAGAATCCCAACCGGGTTCGCGCTTTGGTTGGCAGCTTTGCCTTTGCCAACCCCACGGGTTTCCACCGTGCAGACGGCGCAACCTACAATGTCATCGCCGAGGAAATCCTTGCGATCGACAAGCGTAACCCTCAGCTTGCTGCCCGCTTGCTGACATCTATGCGCACTTGGCAATTGCTGGAACCGGGCCGGGCAGAAAAAGCCCGCGCTGCCCTGACCACGATTGCAACGGCAAACGGCCTGTCCAATGACGTGCGTGATATTGTCGACCGCATCCTGAAGGTGTAAACACCTTTCAACACAGCATTTGCAAAAGCGGCGTGGTTTTCCTCGTCGCTTTTTTGTTTGCGGCCATACGAATCATGGCCTCAGCCTAAAAGAGCCGTGTCAAATTCAGATTCAATTGGGAAAACACGATTCTTCGCAATGGGTTAACAGTCTCTTAATTTTCGACTGGACAGAAAGAATCTCAAATGATTCATTAGCTTAGATTCGGGCGAGCGGCGCGTTGAATCACACGATGGATCAAGGCGGGGATTATGGTAAACGTGCAGCGGGCAACCGCAGCCGATGATCGGTTGCGACTCAAATTTTCTGGATTTGCGTCTCTTCTGAAATCCATTCTCTTCGGGGGCAATCCATTGTCTCTGGTGGGGAAACTGTCCGCAACCAGCACAGATGCGGCTTTGCGGCAAATCATCCCCATTCTGGTTATCGCCTTTCTGGTTGTGGTGGCATCGGCGCGTGGACTGGGGCTGGTATCAGAATACAGCCGTATGGAAAGCGCCATTCGCCATTCAACAGCGGTGATGGCTGCCACCACGGCGGCGGCCCTCTCCTCTGGCCCCATCAATCCCGCCGCCATGAACCGCAGCATGGCAGAACAGATGATTGCCCGATTTCTGCCCCCAGAGCTTATCGATGAAGAAAGCTTTGTGCTGCTGGTGAATCCAAATGGTCTTGCCATTGCCAGTTCCAACAAGAACGGCGCGGGCTTCGTTGGCATGCATATTATGGACATCCTGCCACAAGTTGCCACGCTGCGGCGGTTTGCGGATAAGACCGGGGCGATTGAAACCGACATCAACGGAACACGCCATATTGCCGTGTTGACACCCACCGGCAGCGAGGGAGCCTTAGTGCTGGCGGCCCATTCGCTGAAATCCGCATCCGATTACTGGCAGGCGGAAATTGCCCTGAATGTCACCTTGTTTGCGGCAATCTCCCTGATTTTGATGGGCGTTCTCTACGCCTATTTCGCGCAAGCCAAACGCGCCCGCGAAACGGCTGATGTTTTTGCCGAATCCAACCATCGGGTTGAAACTGCCCTGTCACGCGGGCGCTGCGGCCTGTGGGATTTTGATCTGGCAACGCGCAAGCTGGTCTGGTCGCGCTCGATGTTTGACATTCTGGGACAAGAGCCCTCGGTTGAACCCTTTGCCTTTGCCGATGCCGCAAAACTCATGCATCCTGAGGATGGTAATCTTTATGCCTTGGCGCGCACGATCGGTCGCAATGGCGACCGCCATATTGATCAGGTCTTCCGTATGCGCCATGCGAACGGCCACTATGTCTGGCTGCGGGCGCGGGCGCAGATCATTCGCACCCAATCCGGCCATCCGCATGTGATTGGCATTGCCATGGACGTGACCGAACAACACAGACTGGCCCAACGCTATGCGGAAGCCGACCAGCGACTGGCCGACGCCATTGAAAGCACCTCGGAAGCCTTTGTGCTGTGGGATAAAAACGAACGGCTGGTGCTGTGGAATGCCCATTTCCAGAAAGTTTATGGCCTGCCAGACAGTGTGCTGGTACCCGGTGCAGAACGCAAAGCCGTGGATGCCGCCGCGGCCCGACCGATTATTCAACGACGTATTGCCGACCCCAACGCCACGGGCAGCTCCCGCACCACAGAACTGCAACTGGCCGATGAGCGCTGGCTGCAAATCAACGAACGCCGCACACGAGATGGCGGTCTGGTGTCGGTGGGCACAGACATCACGTTGCTGAAACGGCATCAGGAGCGACTGCGCGAGCAGGAACGCCGTCTGATGGCCACCATTGGCGATCTTTCAGCTTCCCAAAAGAAGCTGGAGCGCCAAAAAGCCGAACTGTCCGATGCGAATGAAAAATATCTGGCCGAAAAACAACGGGCAGAGGCTGCCAACAAGGCAAAGTCGGAATTTTTGGCCAATATGTCGCATGAGCTTCGGACCCCTCTTAATGCCATTCTGGGATTTTCAGAAATTCTTTGCACCCATATGTTTGGGCCGATCGGGTCGCCCAAATATGATGAATATGCCCGTGATATTCACGAAAGCGGCAGGCACTTGCTGAATGTCATCAATGACATTCTCGACATGTCTAAAATCGAAGCCGGACATATGGTGCTGAAGCGCGAAAGCATCGATTTTGAATCGCTGATTGATGAAGCCCTGCGGCTCACCACCGTTTCAGCCGTGGGCAAAAATATATCGATTGACCGACGCATTGCCTCTGGCCTGACCATGACGGCGGACCGCCGCGCCATGAAACAAATCCTGCTCAACATCCTGTCCAATTCGGTGAAATTCACCAATG
>CAJYRE010000503.1 GCA_913776675.1 Rhizobiaceae bacterium | reverse complement strand
GGCCTTTGCTCGCTTGGCTTTTGGCAAAGGCTTGGTCACCACCTCACCATCGTCATGCAAGGCTTCAATTTGCTCTGCCTCCGGCTTTGGCTTGATGGGAGCCGTTTCCGCTTCGCAATCCAGCGTCAGGCTTTCCGTGCCATCATCCTTGGTGACAACACCCACCTTGACCAGACCGCCCTTCTTGAGCTTGCCAAACAGGATTTCATTGGCCAGTGGCTTCTTGATATGCTCCTGAATGACACGTCCCAGAGGCCGCGCACCCATTTTTTCGTCATAGCCGCGTGTTGCCAGCCATGCCACCGATTCTGGTGACAGTTCAAACGTTACGCCGCGATCGGAAAGCTGGGCTTCCAACTGCATGACGAACTTCTGAACGACCTTGTGAATGACTTCACTTGGCAGCGGCGCAAATGGAATGATCGCATCCAGACGGTTGCGGAATTCCGGCGTGAACAGGCGGTTAATGGCCTCTTCATCCTCACCGCTGCGCTTGGACGAGCCAAAACCGATGGCGGACTTCGCCATTTCGGATGCGCCTGCATTGGTGGTCATGATCAGAATCACATTGCGGAAGTCGATCTTCTTGCCATTGTGATCGGTCAGCGAACCATGGTCCATCACCTGCAACAGAATGTTGTAGATGTCAGGATGAGCCTTTTCGATTTCGTCCAGCAGCACCACAGAATGCGGATGCTGATCGACACCATCGGTCAACAGACCGCCCTGATCGAAGCCAACGTAGCCGGGAGGGGCACCCAGCAGACGCGACACCGTATGGCGCTCCATATATTCCGACATGTCAAAGCGCTGCAGCTCCACCCCAAGCGATGCGGCCAGTTGCTTGGCCACTTCAGTTTTACCAACGCCAGTCGGACCGGAGAACACATACGAACCAATCGGCTTGTTCGGCTCGCGCAGACCAGCACGCGCCAGTTTGATGGCGGTAGACAGCGCTTCAATGGCATCATCCTGACCATAGACCACGGAGCGCAATTCTTGCTCCAGATTGGCCAGAACCATCTCATCATCCTTCGACACCGTTTTGGCCGGAATACGGGCCATGGTGGCAATGGTGACTTCGATTTCCTTTTCTGTGATCAGCTTACGCCGACGCGAAGCGGGGAGCAGCATTTGCGCGGCACCTGTTTCGTCAATCACGTCAATGGCTTTGTCTGGCAGCTTGCGGTCGCTGATGTAGCGGGCCGACAGCTCAACCGCCGTTTTGATGGCTTCGTTGGTGTAACGCAGCTTGTGGTAATCTTCAAAATAAGGCTTGAGGCCCTTCATGATCTCGATGGCATCGTCAATCGATGGCTCATTGACATCAATCTTCTGGAAACGACGCACCAGCGCACGGTCCTTCTCGAAGAACTGACGATATTCCTTATAGGTGGTAGAGCCAATGCACCGTATCGATCCGGAGGACAAAGCAGGCTTCAGCAGGTTGGACGCATCCATGGCACCGCCGGATGTGGCACCCGCACCAATGACTGTGTGAATTTCATCGATGAACAGTACAGCCCCCGGATAATCTTCCAGCTCCTTGACCACCTGCTTCAGGCGCTCTTCAAAGTCACCACGGTAGCGGGTACCCGCCAGCAACGTGCCCATGTCGAGCGAGAAGATCGTGGCATCAACCAGCGCTTCAGGCACTTTACCTTCCACAATGCGCTTGGCCAGACCTTCGGCAATCGCCGTCTTGCCCACGCCCGGATCACCCACATACAGCGGATTGTTCTTCGAACGGCGGCACAGAACCTGAATGGTGCGGTTAACCTCATCATGACGACCAATCAACGGATCAATCCGACCTTTCTTGGCCTTTTCATTGAGATTGACGCAATAGGCCTTCAAGGCATCGGGCTGCTTCTTGGCGGGGCCTTCTTCATGATCGCGGCTTTGCTTGCTGCTGGCTTCGCTCTCTTCTTCAACGCCACGCGGAGGGCGTGACTGAGATGAGCCAGGGCGCTTGCCTATGCCATGAGAAATGTAATTGACGGCATCATAACGGGTCATTTCCTGCTCTTGCAGGAAATATGCGGCGTGACTTTCGCGCTCGGCAAAAATGGCAACCAGCACATTGGCCCCGGTCACCTCTTCGCGCCCAGACGATTGGACGTGGATGACAGCGCGCTGAATGACCCGTTGAAAACCGGAGGTTGGTTTGGAATCCTCGTCGTAACCCGTGACCAGATTGGCCAGATCGTTATCGACGTAATCGCTCACTGTCTTTCGCAAAACGTCAAGATCCACGTTGCAAGCGCCCATCACGGCCGCCGCATCCGCATCTTCAATCAGCGCCAGCAGCAAATGCTCAAGCGTTGCGTATTCGTGGTGACGCTCATTGGCAAAAGTGAGAGCCTGATGCAGCGCCTTTTCCAGGCTTGGAGAAAATGTTGGCACGGTCAGATCCTCATTTCTTTTCCATGACGCATTGCAGCGGGTGTTCGTGCTGCCGTGCGAAGTCCATGACTTGGCTTACCTTGGTTTCGGCGACCTCATAGGTGAAGACGCCGCATTCCCCTACCCCGTGATTATGTACGTGCAGCATGATACGGGTTGCCGCTTCCCGGTCTTTCTGGAAAAAACGCTCCAGTATATGTATCACGAACTCCATGGGCGTGTAATCGTCATTCAGTATAAGAACACGATACAGGTTCGGCTTTTTGGTTTTTGGCTTGGTGCGCGTAATCACGGACGTGCCCCGGTTTGGGCCATCCCCTTCATTACCCTGACGTTGCATCACGATCGGTTTCGCGATCATTTCAATTCATTCTCCCGAGATCCGGTCTCTGTGACAGAAGCCGAATCTGCCATTCCCCATAGAATCCATAAGGTAGTTCATTTCTCGCCGATTTTAAGCCCATTGCCCGACACTACGAACAGAATTGAACACGACAATTCCAAAAAGACTTAAGATCGCACTACCTCATCACGTAAACTTCATTGCATCAAACCACACAACGTCAGACCAACATGGAACTGAAGATCGGCAAGGGCAGACATCTCACTCCCAAAGCCGCTTTTTCCAGCATGTCCGTTTTTCAAAGATAGGCCTATTTTTTTATCCTTCAAGCGGAGAAACACCATAGAACAGAAAAGCGACAGCGAACCTTTGTGCGCCATAGATTGCGCTCGTCTCTGTAGGATGTTCAACAATCAACTATGCCTGAAACTGGCCATTTTGACGTTTATCGCGCTCAAGGTGCGACGAAACACCCATGATAAACAAAAAACGGCCACCAGAAAGGCAGCCGTTTTGCATGACACTCTTAAATACTCAGAATTATAATATTATGCAGCCGAAGCAGAGGCCACCTTGGTTGCCTTGGCAACAGGAGCTTCATAAGACTTATATGCGATCTTTGCGAGATCGGCATACATTTCACCAATCTTTGTTGCTTCGGCAACAAAAGACTCATACGAGTTCTTGGCATATTTCGTCTGGATTTCAATCACCGCTTCAATGCTGCGGGCAGCCGTCAATTGTTCAACGTAGCTTGTCAGCTCCTGAACAGACTTTTTGGAATATTCGGTGGCTTCTGCAGCAATGGACTGAAAGCCCTTTGTGACTTCGGCATAGTTCTTCACCGCCAAATCCACCACTTCTTTGCTCTTCTTGTTGGCTTCTTCAAGATTGATCATGCGAATACTCCTTTTCCTCATCTTTGTAGACCCTACAGTCAAACACTAAAAAAGGTCAAGAGAATTTGTGCATCGCATCATCACCCAAAAGTTGCATAAATCAAAGCAAAAAAGGGTACCCATAACGGCGGGTACCCTTTTCCTATGCAATATCAATCCGGATTCTGACAGAATCGCAATCTGCGATTACAGATCAACATCCAGAATGGCCATGGAAAAATTATAGGACAGATCGCCGTCCTCATCATCTTTGAAAACAACGCCGAGAAACTCATCGCCGATATACACCTCAGCGGAGTCATCCTTGCGGGGGCGCGCCTTGACAGCCATGGTCGGATTGAACGTACGCTTGAAATAGGCGTCCAGCTTCTTGATTTCGTCTGCTTTCACAAATGTCTCCATGGGCTTCCATTGCGTTACGGGCTGTAAAAGCCGCAACAGCAACGCAATGTTCTTCAAAAAATTTCAGCACAACCGGTCCCTGCCCCCTGGGCAGCAACTCATGGCAACGCCAGCACTGCATAAGCCTTCAACCAAGGCGAAGCCAAGGCAAAACCCATACAAAAAATCACATTGTCTTGCAGAGATGTTTTTGCATTTTCACCAACAATGCCAATCGCTGCAAGCAAACCGCTTGTTGCACGGGGCAATTGCCCCTGTAAAGCCATCAATGCAGATCACAACCGCATTCTTAAGCGGATTTGCTGCGCAGTCCCCAATCAAAAGCTCAAGCGTCTGCGACCATCTGGTTCATGGAGCGCGCTGGCTCGGCGCAGCCTGCCTCACCCACCACCTTTGCCGGCACACCCGCCACGGTTTTGCCGGATGGTACCGGCTTGAGCACGACAGA
This sequence comes from Rhizobiaceae bacterium, assembly GCA_913776675.1. GTDB lineage: Bacteria > Pseudomonadota > Alphaproteobacteria > Rhizobiales > Rhizobiaceae > Allorhizobium. The sequence continues at coordinate 4,333 of CAJYRE010000503.1, read as the reverse complement.
GCCTGCGGCAATGCGCGAACAGCAACCGATTTCGATATTGCCAAGAACCTTGGCTCCCGCCCCAATCAATACACCATCACCGATCTTGGGGTGGCGATCTGCCCCCTCTTTGCCAGTACCACCCAAGGTGACATCATGCAGAATGGAAACATTGTCGCCGATGCGCGCTGTTTCGCCCACAACAAAACCTGTTGCGTGGTCGAGAAAAATACCTTTGCCAATCACGGCACCCGGATTGATGTCGGTCTGAAAGATGCTGGATGAACGGCTTTGGAGATAGAGTGCAAAATCCCGCCGTCCCTTGCCCAGCAGCCAATGTGCCAGCCTGTGGGTTTGAATGGCATGAAAGCCCTTGAAATACAGAACCGGCTCAATGAAGCGCGTGCAAGCCGCATCGCGGTCATAATAGGCCTGAATATCAACCCGCAGGTAAGCCCCCCATTCCGGCCAATCCTCCAGCATTTCACCAAAGGTCTGGCGCAGCAGAACAGATTGCAGATCAGGGTGATCCAATCTCTCGCAAATGCGATGAATAACGCATTCTTCCAAAGAACGATGGTTCAGCACGGTGGAATATAAAAATGCCGCCAGCAATGGATCCCGTTCAGCGGCCATGCATGCTTCATGCTTCAGTGTATCCCAGATAGGATCCATTGGCTTGATCATCTCCCGCTGGGCAAGATCGGTCTTGGCCACCATGGCATTCTCCTCATTGACGTTCGGTGATCAATATATAGATCATATTGCTCCGAGACCAGATAGGAGCCCAAAAATGAACGACGCACGGATATTTGCAGGGGGCGGCATTAAAGCCGCTGGGAAAGAGGGTATTGGTGCGCTGATTTTGGACAACCCCACCCGCAAAAACGTGATCACTCAAGCGATGTGGCGTGCAATTCCCGATGCCCTGGACTGGATCATGGAAACGGGACAAATTCATGCCATCATCATCACCGGCGGCGGCCAGAGAGATTTCAGCGCCGGTGCCGACATTTCCGAATTTTCCAAAGTGCGTGCCAATGCGCTTCAGGCCCGCGCGTATGAAGCCGAAAACAGCGAGGCCTTCAAGGCCATTCGCACCCTGCGCATTCCGGTTATCGCTGCCATTCGTGGTGCTTGCTATGGCGGTGCCTGCGGGCTGGCTGCTGCCGCAGATTTCCGAATAGCCGACGAAACCGCAATTTTCGCCATTCCCGCTGCCCGGCTGGGCCTTGCCTATCCTGCCGACGCTGTGGGTGATCTGCTGCGCACTCTGGGCGGGCAGATGGCGCGCCGCATCTTGTTCACCGGCGCGGCTATTTCGGCGGCTGATTTGTCATCTTGCGGCTTTATCGATCAAATTGTGGAAGCCGCAAACCTCGAAGAGGCCGCCTTTTCTCTGGCGCAAACCATTGCCCGCAATGCGCCCCTTTCGGTGAGCGCCGCCAAACTGGCGTTGCGGGCCTTTGAAAGCCAGGATGATGATCTTCTGGCCGAAGCGGCCATTCTGGGCGCAACCACCTTTGAGAGCCAGGATTACCTCGAAGGCCGGACCGCCTTTATGGAAAAGCGGCCGCCCATTTTCACAGGAGAATAAGCCCTTACTCTTGATCAGCATCGCCATAAAAGGCGAGAACAGCCGCCTTGAACACACGGTCCCCAACCGCCAGCATATGATCGCGGTTGGGAATATCCAGCGCTGTGGCATTGGGCATCAGCTCCGCCAATGCCTGAGCCGATCCGGCAATATCATCCTTGGTGCCGACGCCAATCAGGGTGGGAATCTGCACTCTGGCAATTTCATCGCGCGAAACAAGATCTCTTGATGTGCGAATGCAAGCGGCCAGCGCCAGCCTGTCACTGCCCGTTTGCTCGGCAAAAGCACGAAACATCCGGCCCCGCTCATGCGTCACATCGTCCAGCGACGGAGCCAGCAAGGCGTCAGCAATCGGGTCCCAATCGCCCACACCATCACACATGCCAATTCCAAGACCACCAAACACCAGCGAGCGGATGCGATGAGGAAAATCCAGCGCCATGAAAGCCGAGATGCGCGCGCCCATGGAATACCCCATCACATGGGCCTGCTCAATGCCGAGATGATCCAGCAGGGCCGCCGCATCAGCGGCCATATTCTCCGGGTGGTAGACTTCAGCCTGATGCGGCTTGTCACTTTGGCCATGGCCGCGGTTATCGAGCGCAATCACCCGGTAACCTGCATCAGACAGGGTTTTCAGCCAGCCGGGATGCACCCAATTCACCAGCGCGCTGGAAGCAAATCCGTGAATCAGCAACACGGCAGGACCAGACGGATTACCCTCATCAAAATAGGCAAGTTCCAGCCCATCATGCGTAAAACGGGAAAAAGAAGGAGCATTCAAATTCATCACAATCCGTCCGTCAGTGGCTGTCGAGGCTCGACAGAAATAGAAAAAGTGGCGGTGGCGATAGTGAACACGCCAATCCCTGCAAGCCCGAAGCCCCGAAAAACTGTGGGCAGGCCTTTGCATTGCCACTACCCTTTTTCAAAAAAGGAAGATAATGTCCAGCCAACCCGTTGTTAAAACAAACGCGAGTCATTTCACGAGCGCTTTAGACAACTGTTTTCATTTTCTGCAACGTCTTCAGACGCAATTTTGTCTGGCGTTTTGCAAAGCAAGGCATTCGGAGCATTATCATGGCCGGTCACCACATTGCCCATTTCCAGAACGATGGCGGACATCCGCTTATCGAAATCGGCGTGAAGGAATTCATGTGTACAGGCGCATCTGTGCCCTACGACCATCCGCATATCTTTATTGATCTGGGCCACGACACCGAAAAGGTCTGCCCTTATTGCTCCACGTTGTATCGCTACAACAGCAGCCTAAAAGCCACAGAAACCATACCAGCCGGTTGCGTTTTTCACGTCAAGGCAGCCTGAAGCATTCCAGACAGGCGGATGAACGATGTCCACGAACAACGTGGCAATTGTTGGCGGTGGCATAGCTGGTCTGGCCACCGCTCTTTGCTTTGCCCGCAAGGGTATTACAACGCATATTTTTGAGCGCAGCGCCGAGCTTCAGGAAGTGGGAGCGGGCTTGCAATTGACACCCAATGTCACCTGCATTCTGCGCGATCTCGGCCTTCTGCCCGCATTGCAACAGCGGTGGTTTGAGCCAGAGGTGGTTTCGCTGGCTTCTGGCATCAGTCTGAAACAGCTTGGCACTGTGCCGGTCAGGCTCCATTCAGAAAAGGAATGGGGTGCGCCTTATGGCGTTCTGCACCGGGCAAGCCTGCAACAGATTCTTGTGAACGCTGTTGTGGAAAACCCGCTCTGCTCACTATACCTTTGCCAATCGGTTGAAAGTCCGGATGCGCAGGCACTGCGCACACCATTCGCGGGCAATCGTCCCGATCTTGTGGTCGCCGCTGATGGCGTCTGGTCACGGCTGCGCAATTTTGTACCAAGTGGTCCAGACATTTCATTCTCAGGCAATATTGCCTGGCGCATGACGATCCCGCAACAGGATGCTCCAGCTTTTATCAGCCGCGACTCTGTGACTGCGTTTCTTGCGCCGAGCGCACATCTTGTCACCTATCCGTTGCGCGAAACAAACAGCATCAACATTGTTGCCATCGGCGGCGGCATCAATCCCGGTGAAGCATGGGCAACGCCAGCAGGCGCAACACAGAAAGCCTTGCTGGAGCAGACGTTTCGAGGATGGAACCCAGCCATTCGCACCATGCTTCTCTCAGTGCCGGATGTCACATTCTGGCCTTTGTTCGAAGCCGGAGCCGGCCGCTGGCATAATGGCAACGATCTGGTGCTGATCGGCGATGCGGCCCACGCCATGATGCCATTTTCGGCGCAAGGTGCAGGCATGGCAATTGAAGATGCATGGGAGCTGGCCAATGCCGTTTCCCAAAAGCCCATGGCTGATGCTTTAGCACAATTCGAGGCCAGTCGGCAAAAGCGGATAAAAATGGTACACCGTCGCGGCGCACTCAATAAATTCGCCTATCACGCATCGGGGCCTTTCAGACTGGGCCGCGATCTTCTTCTCTCGCTGCGCGCACCTTCCAGCTTCGCACATGACCTTGACTGGCTCTATGGATACCGCGCAGTGAACGCATAAGCGCGATATATTTCATGATGGCTTCTGCAAAAGCGACAGCGCCGTGCGTTTTATAAAACACACGGCGCTGTCATAGCCTCATGCGCGGACAATTTTCCCTCAGAAGCCTTAGACCTGCGCTGCCGCAGCAAAACCGCGATCAAGATCTGCGGTAATATCAGCAACATCTTCAAGACCAATTTGCAGACGAAGAACAGGGCCCTCCGAGGGTGCCTTGCAAATCGTGCGATCTGATA
>CAJYRE010000502.1 GCA_913776675.1 Rhizobiaceae bacterium | reverse complement strand
AAGCCAAGGGTGCGGACAACATCATCGTGGTGGTGGGTGGAGTGATTCCACGGCAGGATTATCAATTCCTGCTCGACCACGGCGTCGCCGCCGTGTTCGGCCCCGGCACCAATGTGTTAGAGGCCGCACGCGCCGTCATCGATCTCATGCAGGGGCGTTTGCGAAACGCTTGAGGGGCTTTGTGCCTTGTTTGGCAGTAGAGCGTTCACGGAAACACTGATGGGTCGGGGATGGACGCCGTGGTACAGGAATGCGGGTGCGGTGGTTGTGGTGCTTGACCTACGATTAAAAGTTTATTTTGATTTTCCTAAAATTAGATATATTTTTTATTAAATATGAGGATTAATCTTGCTGCGCATGAGTAATTTTTACCAATGCGCGAATTTTTAGATCGAACAACTACATATTAGAAATTAGGGATGGTTCACGTATTTTTCACGTTTCTTTGGGATGCTGTATCACCTCTTCAGAAGGTCCAGAGGTCTGCTAGGGTTGCGTGGATGGAGACAGCCATCAATGTCCATCTGACGTTGGCATGAATGTTAAAACATTTTGGATGGATGCATCATGTCCCTGTTCTTGAATTTAAAGAAATCCTCTCGCACGCCATTGGTGCTTGCTGAAATCCAGAGTCTGACCAAAAATATAAGTGACGGTGATATTTCCCGCCGGGCACGGACAGATGAGGCAACCGGCGATGCAAAAGAGCTGCTGAATGCGGTCAACGCTTTGCTGGATGCGGCGATGAGGCCGGTGAATGATTTGCACACGGCAATCAATTTTATGTCCGCCGAGCATGACAAGGGCGATATTGATGTCACTTTGCCTGTTGTCACTTTCAAAGGTGATTTTGCCGTGATGGCGAAGAATATCAATGACATGGTCAATGGTCATATCAGTGTGAAGAAAAAGGCCGTCGCTTGTATCAAAGAGTTCGGCGATGGCAATTTCGAAGCCGTGCTGGAGACATTTCCCGGCAAGAAAGCGTTTATTAACGAGACAATCGAAAACCTGCGCAACAATCTCAAAGGCTTTATCGCCGAGATGAACAATATGTCGGCTGAACACGACAAGGGTGATATTGATGTTTTTGTGCCTGTTGAGCGCTTCAGGGGCGATTTTGCCATCATGGCCAGAGGCGTGAATGATATGGTGAGTGGCCATATTGCCGTTAAAAAGAAAGCCATGGCATGTATCAAGCAGTTTGGCGAAGGCAACTTCGAAGCAAAGCTTGAGCAGTTTCCCGGCAAGAAGGCTTTTATCAACGAGACGGTTGAAAACCTTCGGGGCAATCTCCGATCGATTGTGGATGAAATACAGCGACTGATTGTTGCTTCCACGGCTGGAAATCTCACAGAAAGAGGCGACACAAGCCGGTTTGTTGGTGATTTTGCTGATATGGTTGCCGGTATTAACGGCATGCTGGACGCCATTCTTCTCCCCATTGCCGAGGGCAACCGTGTGCTGAATCTTGTGAGCGCTGGGGATTTGACCGAGCGCGTTCATATCGTCTGCGAAGGCGATCATCAGAAAATGAAAGATGCCATTAACGCGCTGGTCGATAATCTGAGCGGGTTTGCGGTGAGTGTAGGGCTGGCTGCTGGTCAGGTGACAAGCGGCAGTCAGGCTCTGTCCTCTACCTCTGAGCAACTCTCGCAGGGTGCAACGGAGCAGGCGTCTGCCGCCGAAGAAGCGTCTGCGTCGATGGAGCAGATGGCCTCCAATATCAAACAGAATGCCGACAATGCTGCGCAGACCGAAAAAATTGCGCGTCAGTCTGCAAAAGATGCAGAAGCATCGGGTGATGCGGTCGATAAGGCTGTGAACGCCATGCGCACCATCACAGAAAAAATCTCGATCGTGCAGGAAATTGCACGTCAAACTGATCTTCTGGCCCTGAATGCTGCGGTGGAAGCGGCACGGGCCGGTGAACATGGCAAGGGCTTTGCTGTTGTCGCATCGGAAGTGCGCAAACTGGCAGAGCGCTCGCAAGCTGCCGCCGGAGAAATTAGCGGACTTTCCGGCGAGACCGTCAAGGCGGCAACGGCTGCGGCAGAGATGCTGAACCGTCTTGTGCCAGATATTCGCAAGACGTCTGAACTGGTTTCGGAAATTTCAGCCGCTTGCCGTGAGCAGGATCTGGGTGCATCGCAAATCAATGAGGCCATTCAGCAGCTCGATAAGGTGACGCAGCACAATGCCAGCGCATCGGAGGAAATGTCCGCCACCTCTGAAGAGCTTGCCTCTCAGGCGGAGGAATTGCAGAATTCTTTGGCTTTCTTCAAGACAGAGGAAACCCAGAATACCCGTTCCCCTGCACAACGTTCAGCAGCACCAGCGGGCCGTGGTGCGGGTGCTGCCAAATTCGCAACGAATGCGGTGCGCACGTCCCAAGGGAGCCTTTCTGTTGCGGCCCAGCAGGCTCGCGCCAAAGGATTCACGCTCGATCTTTCCATGGGCGGGCCGGATGCTGAAGATGATCGATTTCATAATGGCAGATAATTGACGCCATTCTTGATTATGGCCTGTCCTACGCGACAGGCCATATGCCATGCCTGGTTTCGGCTGCTGTTTTTTCGGGCGAGGGTAGCGGTTTGACATCGGTCACTCAGGCTTATGAGCCCGGTCGCGCCATAGATGATGCCAATTTCTCATGCGACAATCCACAAGAATCATAAAAGCGCTGACGTCCCTGTGGCGTGTGGGATTTGCTTGATCTGCTGCATAATTTCCGCCTTAAATCGCAATCGATTTAAGGCGGAAATTATGCAGCAGATTGAAAGTGTTACAGCGTCCTGTGTGTGTTTGACAAAACGCAGGGTGCTGTAGGGCTTTACGGG
>CAJYRE010000501.1 GCA_913776675.1 Rhizobiaceae bacterium | reverse complement strand
CCACGTGCGTAAAGGTGACGTGCTGATGGAGCTGGATGATACAGAACAGCGGGCCGACGTTGCCATTGCAGAAGCATCATTGCGGGCAGCGCAAGCTGATCTGAAGCAGAAAACGCTGGCGTTTGAGCGTTATCAGGCGCTGATTGCCACCCATGCCGTTGCCCAGCAGGTTCTGGATCAGGCACAGCAGGATATGGTAACGGCAAAGGGCTCCTTGGAATCGGCCGAGGCATCCCTCGAAACCGCACGGGACTCCTTATCTTACACGGCGTTGCGGGCCGATTTTGATGGGATCATCACAGCTCGCAATGTTGAAATCGGGGCCGTTGTTTCTGCGGCGCAAACCGCGTTGACTATTGCCCATGACGGACAGCGGGATGCGGTCTTCGATATTTACGAAGCCTTTTTCCTGACCGGGGAACCCTCCAGACAGGTTGAGATTGCCACTCTTAACGATCCATCCCGCAAGGTGACGGCCACCATTCGGGAAATATCGCCGGTGATTGACGCCAAAACCGGCACCATCCGCGTCAAGCTCACCTTGCCGGCAGATGCCAACTGGCCCCTTGGCACATCGCTGATCGGAGCCTTTCAGGCCCCCAGCAAGACCGGCATGGTATTTCCGTGGAGTGCCATGTCTTCGCAGAATGGTGCCCCCGCTCTCTGGGTGATCGATCCTCAAAGCCGCACAGCCAAGCTGCGCCCTGTCACCGTCGCACTGTATCGTGCCGGCGATTTTATTGTGAGCGATGGCGTGGCCGCCGGTGATCTTGTTGTGACCGAAGGTGGAAAACTCTTGCGGCCCGAGGCCATTCTGGACTGGAAAGGACGTTAACGTGCGCCACTATACCACACACCTCCGATTGGCTTTGGTCGCCGCAACAATTCTGGTCACGGCACCAAGCCTGCAAGCTGCTGATGCGGAAATTCATCCTGTTCTTTGGGCGGAAGCCAAGGCAGAACACGCAGGCCTGCTCAATTTTGCCGGAACGGTTCAGCCCAGAGTCAGTTCAAACCTTGCCTTTCGCACCCTTGGGCGCACCACCGCGCGCTATGTGCAGGTTGGCGATGTTGTCAAACAGGGCGATGTGCTGATGGAGCTTGATCCACTGGCGCTGGAATTTGCCGTGCGCAGCGCGCAAGCTGCTCTCAACTCGGCCAATGCACAGCTCGACAATGCCCGCACCAACGAAAAGCGCAAGTCCATTCTGGCCGCCAGCAACAGTGTCAGCCAGGCCGAACTGGAATTGGCGCAGCAAGGCCTGATCTCGGCTCAGGCCAGTGTGGAAAAAGCCCAATCCAGCCTTGATAAAGCCAAGGAGCAATTGAGCTACGCCAAGTTGAGAGCGGATTTTGATGGTGCGATTACCAACACGGCCGCCAATGTGGGGCAAACCGTGGCCGCCGGGCAAACCGCGCTGACACTTGCCCGTCTGGATCAGCGCGATGTGATTGTGGATATACCGGAAGGCTTGCTGGGATTGATCCGGGCAACGCCGGAAATCAACGCCGATCTGCAACTTGACCCAAGCGTAACAACACGTGGCACCTTACGCGAAGTGGCACCGGAAGCTGATGCGACCAGCCGCACCTACCGGCTCAAGATCGCCATCGACAATGCACCTGCCGCCTTCCGGCTTGGCTCTGTTGTCACGGTTCGCTTTTCGACCGAAGATGGGCTTGAAGTTATTCGGCTGCCCCGGTCATCGATCTTTGACAAGGATGGCAAGCAATATGTCTGGTTGATCAACCGTGAGAGCCAGAAGATTCGCATGGCCGAGGTGAGGATCGATCCGAAATCCATCCATTCGTCCATCGTCCGCGTTCTGTCGGGCATCGAGCGCGGCGACAAGGTTGTCGCAGCCGGCGTTCAGGACCTTCAGGACGGCCAAACCATCAGACTGGGGCAGGAGCGCCGCACGTGAAAAAATTCAATCTTTCCGATTGGGCGCTTGAGCATAGCTCCCTCGTTTTGTACTTCATGATCGCTTTTTCGGTTGTTGGCCTGTTTGCCTACATGCAGCTCGGGCGTGAGGAAGATCCGTCTTTCACCATTAAAACCATGGTGATTCAGGCGCAGTGGCCGGGTGCATCCGCATCCGAAGTCACCCAACAGGTGACAGACCGGATCGAGAAAAAACTTCAGGAACTGCCATCTCTTGATTATACCCGCAGTGTGACGCAGGCAGGCAAGACAACCATTTTTGTCAATCTTCTGCCCACCACCAAGGCACACGATGTGGCCCCGGCATGGCAGCGCGTGCGCAACATGATTGGCGACATCACCAACACTTTCCCCTCCGGCGTTCAAGGTCCGTTCTTTAACGACCAGTTTGGCGATGTGTATGGCAATATCTTTGCCTTCACCACAGACAGCCTGACAAAGCGCGAAATGCGCGACATTGTCGAGGATGCGCGCACCAAGATTCTGACCATTCCCAATGTGGGCAAAGTCGATGTCATCGGCGATCAGGATGAAGTGATCTATCTTGAATTTTCCACACAAAAACTCGCCACGCTGGGGCTGGACCGTGCAACCGTGATCTCCACCCTGCAAGCCCAGAATGCTGTGACCCAATCCGGCATTGTGCAGGCCGGGCCAGAAGCCATTGCGCTGCGCGTCGGCGGCAAATTCAAATCGGAAGAAAGTCTCAGAGCGGTCAATCTTCGGATCAATGACCGTTTCTTCCGCTTGAGTGATGTGGCCAATATCCGGCGCGATTATGTGGATCCGCCCTCCTCCCTGTTCCGCTATAATGGCAAGCCAGCCATTGGTCTGGCCATCGGCATGAAAACCGGAGCCAACCTGCTGGTCTTTGGCAAAAACCTGGACGATGAAATCCAGAAGATTTCCAGTGAACTGCCGGTCGGCGTTTCCGTTGCCCACGTCGCTGATCAGCCATTGGTGGTGGAAGAAGCGGTTTCCGGCTTCACACGCGCCTTGTTTGAAGCGATTGCCATTGTTCTGGCCATCAGTTTCATCAGCCTCGGCGTACGCGCCGGTCTGGTGGTGGCGATCTCCATTCCCCTTGTGCTGGCCATCACCTTCATGGTCATGCAATATTCCGGCATCTCTCTCCAGCGTATTTCCCTCGGTGCCTTGATTATTGCGCTGGGTCTGCTGGTGGACGACGCGATGATTGCCGTCGAAATGATGGTTGCACGGCTTGAGGTTGGCGACAGCTTACGAAAAGCCGCCACACACGTGTACACATCAACCGCCTTTCCGATGTTGACCGGCACGCTGGTCACGGTTGCCAGCTTTTTGCCAATTGCCTTCAATGATAGCAGTGCAGGCGAATTCACCTTCACCCTGTTTGTGGTGCTGGCTGTTTCTCTGATTGCGTCATGGGTCGTGGCCGTTGTCTTCACACCACTCATTGGCGTGGCGCTGCTGCCGAAAACCATGAAGAAACATCATGAGCACAAGGGCGTATTTGCCAGAGGCTTTGCGTCTCTCCTCACGATCTGCATGCGGTTTCGCTGGGTCACGGTCATTGTCACAATTGGCATTTTTGCGGGTTCCATTGCCAGCATGTCTCTGGTGCAGCAGCAGTTTTTCCCGAGCTCCGACCGGCTGGAACTGATTGTGGACTGGAACCTGCCACAGAACAGCACGATTGCCGAAACCAGCCGTCAGATGGCCCAGTTTGAAAAGGAGCAATTGCAAGGCAATCCGGATATTGATCATTGGTCGAGCTATATCGGCCAGGGCGCGCCACTCTTCATCCTGTCATATGATGTGCAGGACCCGTCGGCAACCTTTGGTCAGACCGTGATTTTGATGAAAAGTCTGGAAAAGAGAGATGCGCTGCGGCCCAAGCTGCAAGCCTATTTGAAACAGACATTTCCGGGCACAGACGCCTATGTGAAACTGCTGGATATTGGCCCACCTGTCGGCAAACCGGTTCAATACCGCGTGTCTGGTCCGGATGCCACGGTGGTGCGCGACGAATCGCTGAAATTTGCCGCTTTGATGGGGTCCAACCCGTCACTCACCAACATTGCCCTCGACTGGAACGAACCGGCCCGTGTGGTGAATGTTGATGTTTTGCAGGACAAGGCCCGCGAATTGGGTGTTTCCTCACAAGACATTGCCAATATCCTCAACAGTGTCGTGCAGGGCACAACCGTGACCCAGGTCAGAGACGGCATTTATCTGGTCAATGTCGTGGGCAGAGCCGATACCACAGAGCGATCCTCCATTGATCATCTGTTGACATTGCAAATCCAGAATGGAGCGGGCCAGTCCATCCCGCTGTCATCGGTTGCCACATTCCACTATCAACTGGAACAACCCAGCATTGCGCGGCGCAACCGCATTCCCACCATCACCGTCAAGGGTGGTGTTGTAGGAGACAAGCAACCCGACACCATTGTGAAGGAACTGGAAACGAAAGTCGCTGCCTTTAAAAAGGCGATGCCAGCCGGCTATTCAGTGGAGGTTGGCGGCGCAGTTGAACAAAGCGCGCAATCACAAGGGCCAATCGTCAAGGTGGTCCCCGTGATGCTGTTTGTCATGGCAACCCTGCTGATGATCCAGCTTCAAAGCTTTCACCGGCTGTTTCTGGTGTTTTCCGTTGCCCCGCTGGCGCTGGTGGGCGTGGTGGCGGCTTTGGTCCTCAGCCGCGCGCCGCTCGGGTTTGTGGCGATTCTGGGCGTTCTGGCCCTGATCGGCATTCTCATCCGCAATTCTGTCATTCTGATTGTTCAGATTGAACAATTGCGATCCGAGGGTGTCTCGGCCTTCAAGGCCGTGTTTGAAGCCACAGAACATCGTATGCGGCCAATCATGCTGACCGCCGCTGCGGCCACGCTGGCACTCATTCCGATTTCACGCGAAGTCTTCTGGGGACCAATGGCCTATGCCATGATGGGCGGTATTGTGGTGGGCACCCTGCTGACCCTGCTGTTTTTGCCAGCTCTCTACATCATCTGGTTCCGTATTCCACGAGAACCACAATAAAGTCAAATATATAAAGCATGTCGCGCTTTATCAAACGCGACATGCTTTCGAGTATTGACCTGAGAAAAGTGCCTAGCGGTTTTCCGTTCGGAAATGCGTAAAACAAAGAGTTATAGTATTTCAGTGTTTCCAAGAAACGCTGAAATACTCTAGAATCAGCGCTTGCGTACAAACTCCGTCCGCAGCACCAGGCCTTTGATGGCATCGTGACGGCAGTCAATTTCTTCCGGATTGTCCGTCAGGCGGATCGATTTGATCACAGTCCCCTGCTTCAGGGTCTGCCCGGCTCCCTTGACCTTCAAATCCTTGATCAGCGTGACGGAATCGCCATCCACCAGCACATTGCCGGAGGCATCGCGGACTTCTGCCGCTTGGGCCTTGGCAGCGGCCATTTCTGAAGCAGGACGCCACTCGCCGGTTGCTTCGTCATATACGTAATCATCATTCTGGTCTGTCATGCCAGCCCCCAAATCCAAGAGTTCGATTGTGCCGCACAGGTCTTGCCATGGCGGACAGGGCAAGCGGGTTTGGCTGACCCACGGGGTCATACTCATCGCCTCTACAGCAGGCCATGCGCGATGGTAAAGGCCGCCTTGGCCTTTGTTTTCCGATGAAACAGAGAAAATCGCCCACAATCACAGTAGAAATTGACGATTGTTAAATTCAAATCGGCGGCTCTGCCATTTCAACAAAACAGAGGGGAGCAGGCGCATGATTTTTCAACGCCGGGGCAATCAAGGTCAGAGACAACTCAATCTGCCGCTCGATGGCAATCTGGGCATGGGTGCCGGTCAAGCGCCAATAGCTCCATGTGGCGTTAACAAGCGTGTAAAGACTGATGCCCAGATCGACTAGCTGCTCCTGTGACCAATCGGACCCGAGGCGGCGCAGCAATCGTGCATAATTGGACGCCATCAACCGGGCATGTGATTGCGCAATGGGAAACAGACTCTCATAATAATAGGCGGCATCCACGATGGTACGATCCAGACCAATCCGGAGTTGATAGTCCCATGTGGCATGAATGAGATTGGCCAATTGATCTTGCCAGACAGAGAGGACGATTTCTTCCGAGCCCGTTTCCAGAAAATGACGCACCTGCGCCAGCTTTTCCTGATAAATCTCGGCGATAATCGCTTCCTTGTTGGGGAAATAATCATAAATGGAACCGACCTTGATGCCAGAATGAGATGCAATTGCATTGGTTGTAATCGCCCGCACCCCCTGCTCACGCATCACGGCATGGGCCGATTCCATAATGGCGGCTTTCATTTTCTGCGATCTGACCTGCACAGGTCTGCGCTTACCGCTTGAATTGTCTCTCCTGTCCATCCCCGCCCCCGTCGTGGATCAGTTTGAATAAAACCTCATCACCTCACGATCCGACTTGCGCGGATCAAAAAACCGGATAATCATTCGGATTACAACAGCACATGTGTGCTATCTGCTCGGAAAGATTTTCAGGCAATACATGCGCGGTTCCAATACAAATTTTCGACACCAAACCATATTATGGATAAAAATAACAATATCAGCAATCACTCAGCAGGCTTTATAATTATAAATATAAAATATTTTATGTTATTTAATTAGAAAAACAACAAAACTCTCAAGCAGTGGCGATCTTATTTAAAAATTTTGCCACATAGACATCAGAAACAATAGAAAAGGGGAAAAACATTGAAAAAAATGCTTCTACTCACAACCTGCCTCACCCTCTCTCTCTGCGGCATATCCTATGCTGAAACCGGCATGAAGAATGGTGAAAAGCTGGCGGCAAACCAGACCTACACCTATCGGGTGCTGGATTCCTTCAAAACGCTGGACCCGCAGTTGAACGCCGACACCGATGGTTCGGATGCGATTCGAAACCTGTTTGAAACGCTGATGAATGAGGATACACAGGGCAATCTCGTGCCGGGCGCAGCCTCCAGTTACGATGTGTCTGCGGACAAACTGACCTATACATTCCACCTGCGCCCTGAGGCGAAATGGTCAGATGGCAGCCCCGTAACTGCTGGTGATTTTGTTTATGCCTGGCAACGGCTGGCCGATCCCAAGACCGCGTCCGAATACGCCTCCTATCTTGAAATGATGCAGGTGGAAAACACCTCAGACATCATTGCCGGCAAAAAGCCGCCACAGGACCTGGGCGTCAAGGCGGTGGATGACCATACATTTGAGGTCAAGCTCAAAGCGCCCATTCCTTACTTTGTGAAGATGACCGTGAACGCCTCGATGTCGCCGGTCAAAAAATCGGTGATCGACAAGTTTGGCGACAACTGGACCAAGCCCGGCAATCTGGTGGGCAATGGGGCCTATGTTCTGACCGAGCATGTTCCCGGCGAAAAACTGGTGATGAAGCGCAATCCCAATTACTGGAACAATGCCAACACCACGCTGGAAACCGTCACCGCTCTGATTATCAATGATGCCAATCAGGCCATGACCCGGTATCTCGCGGGCGAAGTGGACAAAACCGGCATTCCGGCGGGTCAGTATCCACGGTTTAAGAAAGAATATCCCGATCAGGCCAAATCCACCCCGAAATCCTGCACCTATACCTATCTGTTCAATGTGTCGGACAAAGGCCCGGCTGCTTTGAAGGATGTGAAGGTGCGTCAGGCCCTGTCCTATGCCATCAATCGCGATGTGATTGTTGATAATATCCTGCAAGGCGGCCAGAAACCGGCATACAACTGGGTTCATTGGGCCACTGCCGGGTTCAAGATGCCCGATATTCCAGCGGCACATATGAGCCAGAAGCAACGTGACGAGAAAGCTGTGGCACTTCTGAAAGAAGCAGGCTACGGCCCGGACCATCCGCTCAATCTGACCCTGAGCTACAACACTGACGAAGGGCACAAGAAAATTGCCATTGCCGTTGCGCAGTTCTGGAAAAAAGTCGGTGTCAACCTCACCCTGACCAATATGGAATGGAAGGTTCTGACCGATAAGTTGAACCATCAGGACTTTGAAGTGGCGCGCTATGCATGGTGCGGAGACTATAACGAAGCATCCACCTATCTGGATACGTTCACCTCGGCCTCCGGCAACAATTATGGGAAATACTCCAACCCAGCCTATGACAAGCTGATGCAGGACAGCAAAACCTCTGCGGACCCCCAGCCTCTTTACACCAAGGCCGAGGAAATTCTGGCACAAGATGCTCCGCACGCGCCAATCTATCAATATACCAACGTGATGATGCTGAAACCGGATGTGCGGGGCTATCCCGAAAAGAGCGTGATGGACAACTGGTACGCCAAAGACATGTACCGCGTAGCCAAGTAACGCTGTAAAGGGGCAGCACATTGTGTGCTGCCCTTCTGATTCGGGGCGATCCAGAATGTTTGTTTATGTGTTAAGGCGTCTGGCGATTGCCATACCGACGCTGCTGATTTTGATCATTGCGTCCTTCCTGTTGATGAAGGCGGCTCCCGGCGGGCCGTTCACGACAGAAAAGGCGCTCGCGCCGGAAATTCTGGCCAATCTCAACGCCAAATATGGGCTGGATGCGCCGCTGTGGCAGCAGCTGTTCAACTATGTCTGGGGCGTCGTGGTGCATTTTGATTTCGGTCCCTCGTTTATTTACAAGGACCGAACCGTCAATGAAATCATCGCCCAAGGCTTTCCCGTGACCT
>CAJYRE010000500.1 GCA_913776675.1 Rhizobiaceae bacterium | reverse complement strand
GGATCGCGGTTTTGAGCGGCTGGAAGAAAAGCTGACCCGTTGCGGCGCGATTGTTGAGCGCATCAGCGATTGAGTTGTGGCTTATCAGGGCTGCGCCGGTGTTTCGCATCGGCGCAATCCCCATCTCATGGTGCAGTTGCAACATTCTCGCGTTAAGTGGGCTTGAGAATCCGGCGTTACCCGTCAATTCTGCCAGCGCCACGAGGAACATGACCCATGACCGATCTCAAACTTCTCTGTCTTGATCAGGATGATCTCACCATTCTGTCTGCCCATGTGCAGGATGCCGTGTTCAAACCCGGTGAGGTGGATTATGCGGCCCGGGTTGGAGTTTTTTCTTTGCCGGTCAATCGCTTCGTGTGGGAAAAGGCCAAGCGCAAGGACAAGAGCTTTGAGCGCCGCCGCGCCGTTCTCACCCTCAAGCGGGTGCAGGCCGTGCGCTCCATCGGCTTTGATCGCGCGGATAAAGAACAGGTGCTGAGTCTTTTGGCCATCAACTTCACCCAAAAGGGTGACGGACCAGACGGCACTCTGGAATTGGTTTGCGCGGCCAATGCCACCATTGCTCTGGATGTGGAATGCATTGAAGTTCAGCTTGCAGATACCGGCGGCGCGTGGGAAACAACATCACGGCCCAAACATCCCGGCGCATAAGCCGGGAAAGACAAGACGGGCGCAAAAGGAAGAAGACCAGTGGCAGTGTGGCTTGAACAAGCATCGGGTGATTTTGAAGCGCGGTTTGCCGCCTTTTTGACAACCAAGCGGGAAGTTTCGGAAGATGTGAATGCGGTGGTCAAGGCGATCATCGATGATGTGCGCGCCCGTGGCGATGCCGCTTTGGCTGATTATTCGCAGAAATTCGATGGTCTGGATTTTGCCACCACGCCCATGCGCGTGACTGCCGAAGAAATTGATGTGGCAGAAGCCTCTGTGTCGCGTGACGTGCTGGACGCCTTGAAGCTGGCAGCTGCCCGCATTGAAAAGCATCATGCCCGGCAGATGCCAAAAGACGATATTTACGAAGATGCCATTGGCGTCGGCCTCGGTTCGCGCTGGACGGCCATTGACGCCGTTGGCCTTTATGTGCCCGGCGGCACTGCCAGCTACCCAAGCTCGGTGTTGATGAATGCCGTGCCCACCCGCGTCGCCGGTGTGCCGCGTGTGGTTATGGTGGTGCCTGCTTTGAAAGGTGCCATCAACCCCACCGTTCTCGCCGCTGCCAAAATTGCCGGTGTTACCGAAATCTACCGCATTGGCGGTGCGCAAGCCGTGGCAGCCCTTGCCTATGGCACGGAAAGCATTGCCCCGGTTGCCAAAATTGTTGGCCCCGGCAATGCCTATGTGGCGGCGGCCAAGCGGCAGGTGTTTGGCACCGTTGGCATTGATATGATTGCCGGCCCTTCCGAAGTGTTGGTGATTGCCGATGCCGACAACAACCCCGATTGGCTGGCCGCTGACTTGCTAGCGCAGGCCGAGCATGATCGCGGCGCGCAATCCATTCTGATCACCGATAGCGTTGAGCTGGCCAAGGCGGTGGAAGCCGCTGTGGAGCGTCAGCTCAAAACCCTGAGCCGTGCTGAAACAGCAACGGCAAGCTGGCAGGATTTTGGCGCCATTATCATTGTGCCCGATCTGGCGGCTTCCGTGCCGCTGGCCAACCGCATTGCCGCCGAACATCTGGAACTGGCGGTGGCCAATCCCGATGTCTTGATGAAAGACATCCGCAATGCGGGTGCCATTTTCATTGGCCGCCATACGCCGGAAGTGATTGGCGATTATGTCGGCGGCTCCAACCATGTGTTGCCCACGGCGCGCTCAGCCCGCTTCTCCTCTGGCCTTTCGGTGCTGGATTTTGTCAAGCGCACCTCGATTTTGCGGCTTGGGGCCGAGCAATTGAAAGAACTGGCTCCGGCTGCCATTACGCTCGCCAAAAGCGAGGGGCTGGATGCCCATGCGCGATCTGTTGCCATTCGGCTTAATCTCGAAGGGTAGGCAATGGCACAAGGCGATTTCCGGCTCAGCGATGTGGTTCTCGACGAAACGATCGGGCGGTCAACACCCGATGTCGAGCATGAGCGGGCCGTCGCCATTTTTGATCTGATTGAGGAAAACAGTTTTGCCCCGGTAAACCATGGGGGCGGCCCTTACCATCTGTTTTTGTCGCTGGTTGATTCCAAACTGGTTCTCAGTATCAAGACCGAAAGTGGTGACGATGTTGCCACGCATATTTTGTCGCTGACACCCTTACGGCGGATTATCAAAGATTATTTCATGATTTGCGAAAGCTATTATGAAGCCATCCGCTCATCGACCCCAAGCCAGATCGAGGCGATCGATATGGGGCGGCGCGGCATTCACAATGATGGTTCGCAAACCCTGATGGACCGGCTGAAAGGCAAGATCAGCATGGATTTCGACACGGCCAGACGGTTGTTTACGCTGGTCTGCGTTCTGTATTGGCGTGGATAACACCGGGGATGACCATGGATAATCCCACTGCCTCCACCCAAAGCCATGCTTTGCCGTCCTCCGTCCTGTTTCTATGTGGCATGAATGCCATTCGCTCTCCCATGGCTGAGGCCATCACAAAAAGCCTTGCATTGCCGGGTCTTTACGTGGCTTCTGCGGGTGTGCGGCACGGAGAGCGCGACCCGTTTGTCGATGCTGTTCTGGCCGAAATCGGCCTGTCGCTTGGCAAGCGACAACCGCAAACGCTGGACGATCTGGAAGATGATTTTTTTGATCTTATTGTCACCCTAGCACCCGAAGCGCATCATGCGGCCCTTGAATTAACACGGGCATCGTCCGTGGAGGTGATCTATTGGCCCATGCCGGACCCGACGGTGGAGGCCGATACGCGCGATCAACAATTGGCCGCGTACCGTGATGTTCGGGACCGTCTCAACGCGCTTATTCAGGAACGATTCGGCCCGTTCAAGCCAGCACCCCTTGACGGGGCCTGAAACAAAGACGAAAAGCCCCATCTACAAGGTTCACAAAAGGCTGGGGATTGTGTAGTTTCCGGCAAAATTTTGACCGGAGCGGATTCCTGCTCCGATGAAACAGACAGAAAGACAATGCGTCAATGGCTAAAGAAGAAGTCCTCGAATTCCCCGGTGTGGTAACCGAACTGCTCCCCAATGCGACATTCCGGGTCAAGCTCGAAAACGAACATGAAATTATTGCCCACACCGCAGGCCGCATGCGCAAGAACCGTATCCGCGTTCTGGCAGGCGACAAGGTTCTGGTGGAAATGACTCCTTACGACCTCACCAAAGGCCGTATCACCTACCGCTTCAAGTAAGAAACGAGACCCGGAATGGCTGTCAAACCCAAGCTGATCCTGGCATCCGGCTCGCCGCGTCGCGTCGAACTTTTGCGGCAGGTGGGTGTTGTGGCCGATCGGCTGATGCCGATGGATCTGGATGAGAGCCCGGAAAAGAACGAGCAGCCGCGCTCCTTGGCCAGACGCCTTGCCACGGATAAAGCCAAGGCGGCGCTCAACGCTCTTGCCGACGAGCCAGACTGGAAAGGCAGCTACATTCTCGCCGCCGACACAGTGGTTGCCGTGGGTCGTCGCGTACTTCCCAAGACAGAATATAGCGATGAGGCGCTCTCGGCTCTCAATTTGCTGTCCGGACGCAGCCATTGGGTGTTTACCGGTATCTGCCTGATCACGCCAGATCGGAAACTGCGGCAGAAAGTGGTGGAGAGCAAAGTGCGTTTCAAACGCCTTTCGGAGACCGATCTCTCTGCCTATATCGAATCCGGCGAGTGGCGCGGCAAGGCCGGAGCCTATGCGATTCAAGGATTTGCCGGTAGTTTTGTCCAGAAACTGACAGGCTCTTATAGCAATGTGGTTGGATTACCACTCTATGAAACCGTTCAACTGTTGAATGGCGAAGGCGTGAACGTGCAGGCTGGCTGGTCTGAAGGTTGACGGCCACAGGATTCCCCCCCAAGGAAAAATCGTTTTCTTGCGTGAAAACACCCAGCGCCTGTCAGGTTCAGATTGAAGCGGACTGACGTTATGCCTTGCTTTTGTCGTATCTCCTTGATCGTTTTACTGAGGACAATAAACACGACATGCATTACAGCGCCGTGCGTCATATATGGCGCACCAAGGACGCTGTAATACTTTTAATCTGCTGCATCATCCGTTAAATCGACTCCGATTTCAGAAATGATGCAGCAGGAGCATTTTCAGGAAAGTGTGAAACGGTTTTCCGCCCGGAAATGCATAAAAACAAAGAGTGAGAGCGGCTCAGTGTTTCCGTGAAACAGTGAACCGCTCCAGGAGCAAAGCGATGAGCGACGAAAACAACACTTCCGCAAACGTGACTCCCTTGCGCAAACCCGTACCCTGCCCGGAATGCGGCCACCCCTCTCATCGGGATCATTACCCCTTTTGCTCGGATCGTTGCCGCTCCGTTGACCTGTCGCGTTGGCTGAAAGGCTCTTACGCAATCCCCGTGACAGAAGATGAAACCAACCCGGATGAAGACTCGCACGGCTGAAGACATTGTTCCAAAAGAACTTTCAAGCTTTTTCCGTGGGTTGTCAAAAAACTGCCATTTGGCGCTGGACACAGAAAAATTAGATGTTATAACCGCGCTGCTTCAGGGGAACACTTCCACTGAAACCGCTTAAAAGCCTCTAAGATTAAAAATCGAAAGAGCATATAAGCTTTAAGTGCCCGGATAGCTCAGTTGGTAGAGCAGCGGATTGAAAATCCGCGTGTCGGTGGTTCAAATCCGCCTCCGGGCACCATTTGCTCCCTTGAATAAATTGTGTTTTTTGAATGAAGAAAACCTATTAACTTTGGTCCTTCAAAACTTCGGTTTTGACGACTTACGTTTTTGTTTACTCAGCTCTGCCTGAATGTCAGCACCACAAACGTCGTGCGCTTTATCATGCGAATGTTTGGCCATCGCCTTTGTCGTACGGCCCAGAACACTCTTTCCATAAGTCCTACCCATCCCAGCAAGAATAGTCGCAACCGGGTGTCGGGAAAATTGCAAATATCAATTCAAAATTTTAATTTTATAAACAACAATCTTGCCTTGAACCTGTTTCAATTGGTAGCGAACCCACTGTAGAATTGGCCAAAAAATCGGGAGGGGCCATTGGCAAGGGTTTTCTACGCACATTCGGGAACGCCAAACGATAAAAATGATTGGCAGGGTCTGAAAGAACATCTTCTTGCTGTGGCAAAATTGGCCGCGGAGATGGCGCGGTCACTTGGTTTGGAAAAGGCTGCTTATCTTGCTGGCCTGTTTCATGATCTGGGCAAATATACAGCCGATTTTCAGCGGCGGATTGAGGGGGAAGCCATCCCGGTGGATCATTCCACCGCTGGTGCGCTTCTTGTGCTGGGCGACACGATCAGCAAACAAGACTGGCCCATGGGGGAGCTGATTGCCTATTGCATCGCCGGTCACCATGCTGGTCTGCCGGATCGACGCAACGAAACGCCAGCCTGTCTGGACCGCAGATTTGAAGCAAAACTGCCGACGCTTGACCCGATCTGGAAGCAAGAACTGGTGCATGATGCCCAAAACCTTGTGCCGGAGTTTGCCAAGCGTATTACACTCGAAACGAGAGACTTTGACCTCAGCCTGATGGGCCGGATGATTTTTTCCTGTCTGGTCGATGCCGATTTCAAAGACACCGAAGCCTTTTATACCGCGCTGGAAGGCCGGAAGGCTGACCGCAACTGGCAATCTCTTCAAACTCTCCTGCCTGATTTTCTGGCGCGATTCGACGCCCATATGGCTGAAAAAAGCAAAGGCGACAGCAGCCTGAACCGTCTTCGTGCCGATATTCTCAGCCATGTGCGCGGCAAGGCGCTGGAGCAGCCCGGCCTGTTCACCCTTACCGTGCCCACCGGCGGCGGCAAAACATTGGCGTCTTTAGGCTTTGCGCTGGACCACGCCAAAGCCCACGGCCATCGGCGCATTATTTATGCCATTCCCTTCACATCCATCATTGATCAAACGGCAGCCATTTTCAGCGATCTTTTGGGCGCAGACCATATTCTGGAGCATCATTCCGCCATTGATCAGGAAAAATTCGACCCCAAAACGCACCCGGAAAGCCGCGACAAGCTGAAACTGGCGATGGAGGATTGGGCGGCCCCCGTGGTTGTCACCACCAATGTGCAGTTTTTCGAAAGCCTGTTTGCCGCCAAAACCTCACGGGCGCGAAAGCTGCACAATATCGCAGGCAGTGTGATTATTCTGGACGAGGCGCAAACCATTCCGCGCCCCCTGCTCAAGCCCTGCATGCGGATGCTGGATGCTTTGGCGAGATGTTATGGCTGCACCATCGTGCTGTGCACAGCCACACAACCGGCGCTGGATCAGGACAGACTGGAGGGCGGCTTGCCGCTGAAAGGGCGCGAACTGGCCCCAGACCCGCATGATCTGGCGCAACGCCTGCGCCGCGACCGCATTGTGCATCTTGGTGACAGGGACAATGCGGCACTGATCGATGCCTTGACGGAGGAGCCTCAGGCATTGGTGATTGTCAACAGCCGCAAACATGCGCTGGAGCTGTTTCGTGAGGCCCAGCAGGCCGGCCTTGACGGTCTGGTGCACCTCACCACACGCCAATGCGCCGCCCATCGCAAAACCATTCTGGCCGATGTGCGCGACAGGCTGAAGGCAGGCCAGCCCTGCCGGGTGATTGCCACCAGCCTGATTGAAGCGGGCGTTGATGTGGATTTTCCCAAAGTGTGGCGGGCCGAAGCGGGGCTGGACCAGATTGTGCAAGCCGCCGGGCGCTGCAACCGCGAAGGCAAGCGGGAGGTGGAAGAGAGCGTGGTCAGCGTGTTTTCCGCACCCGACTATCCGCCACCATCGGAATTGCACAAACTTGCCAGCGATATGAAACGGGTGCTGGGCAAGCATGAGGATCTGCTCTCGCTTGCGGCGATTGAGGATTACTTTGGCGAGGTCTATTGGCGCATGGGTGACAAGCTCGATGCCAAGGGCATTCTGCGCCAATTCACCGTCACCCATAGCGGCACCGATTTCGCCTATCGCACCGTGGCCGAAAAATTCCAGATGATCGAAAGCGGCATGACGCCCGTGATCATACCGCTGGATGAAAGGGCGCAAAAGGCAGTGGATGAACTTGAGGTTGAAGGGATTTCCTCTGGCACCCTCGCTCGAAAATTGCAAACCTACGTTGTGCAAGTACCGCCAAAGGCCAGGGATATTTTAATCCGCAATGGTCATGTGGCCTTTGTGCGACCAGATTTGCGAGGGGATCAGTTTGCGGTGTTGAAGACGGCCAGTCTGTATCACGCCGACGTGGGGCTAATGTGGGACGATGGGGAATACTTGGCGGCGGAACAGAGCCTGATTTGAGAAAAGCAGCGCCACCGCGAAACAGTCGCGGCGGCTCATAGATGACGCCGGTGGAGATGGCGCGATGTGGTTTCAATCCACACGACATATTCGTCGCGACCTTTTGATTATCGGCATCTGCAAAATTATTTCAAGGGCTTATCAATTTGACAGGCCTCATGGGGGCAATGTGGGTTACGGAATTCGATTAAAAATATGGGGCGACTATGCCTGTTTTACGCGCCCAGAGATGAAGGTGGAGAGGGTCTCTTATGACGTGATCACCCCCTCAGCAGCGCGTGGCATTCTGGAAGCCATTCACTGGAAGCCCGCCATTCGCTGGGTGGTGGATACCATTCATGTGCTGGAACCCATCCGCTTTCAATCCATTCGCCGCAATGAGGTGGGTGGCAAAGCGTCTGCGGGCAAGATCAAAAGTGCCATGAAGCGGGGCGATCTGGCCGATCTGCAATTGCTGGTCGATGAAGACCGCCAGCAGCGGGCCTCCACCGTGCTGGTCAAGCCCGCCTATATCATCGAGGCGCATTTTGAGCTGACCAACAGAGCCGGGCCAGAGGAGAGCGACGGCAAGCATCTGGATATTTTTAACCGCCGCGCCGAGAAAGGCCAATGCTTTCACCAGC
>CAJYRE010000499.1 GCA_913776675.1 Rhizobiaceae bacterium | reverse complement strand
CAATCAGGCGCAGGTTCTCAATTATCTTGGCTATTCCTGGGTGGATATGAACCGCAATCTCGAGAAGGGTCTCGAGATGATCAAAAAAGCGGTCGAGCTGAAGCCCGATGATGGCTATATCGTCGATTCGCTCGGCTGGGCCTATTATCGTCTTGGCCGGTTTGATGATGCCGTCACCGAGCTGGAGCGCGCCGTGCAGCTCAAGGCGGGCGATGCCACCATCAACGATCATCTAGGTGATGCCTATTGGCGCGTTGGCCGCAAGCTGGAGGCCACCTTCCAGTGGCGGCAGGCACTGGCCTTCAAGGCCGACCCGGAACTGGATCTGCCCAGAAAAATCCAGGAAAAGCTCGAAAACGGTCTGCCGGACCTGCCAGCGGGCACCAACAGCGCAGAGGCCAAGCCGAACACAGACGCAAAGCCAACTCCGGCTGAAACCACACCTGCGGCAACGGCACCAACCGCGCCAGAGCCAGCCAAACCGGAATCAGCCCCCGCTACGCCGGACGCTGCACCTGCACCTGCACCTGCACCTGCACCTGCACCGACGACGGTGCCGGACGCCAAACCGGCAGAGCAAGCCCCAGCCCCTGCAACACCACCAACCGCACCGGCTGAGCCAGACAAAAAGCCTTAAGCCGCTGACATCGGCTGGTGACAGATCATGACCGATTATCGTGAAATTGCGCCAGCCAAAATCAATCTGGCACTCCACGTTACAGGGCGTCGAGAGGATGGGTATCATCTTCTCGATTCGCTGGTCACTTTTGCCGATCAAGGGGATGTCATTACCGTACGTCCTGCGCCACAGGATCACTTTAGCCTGTCAGGCCCTTTTTCCGGTGCTTTGCAGCAGGAAGACTTGAGTGATAATCTGGTGATCAAGGCCCGCAATCTGCTGCGCACGGCCCTTGCCAACGTGGGCGTGCCCCCATCTGCTGTGGCCATTCATCTTGAGAAAAACCTGCCGATTGCCTCCGGCATTGGCGGTGGCTCGGCCGATGCTGCAGCCACGCTGCGCGCCTTGCTGCGGCTCTGGAAGGGCGCGCTACCCGCCTCCACCCTGCAAACAATCGCCCTTCAGCTTGGTGCGGATGTGCCCATGTGCCTGCATGGCCTGCCGCTGCGCGCAACCGGCATTGGCGACGCTCTGACCCCGCTGAAGACCATGCCACGCTTTAGCCTTTTGCTGGGCAATCCATTGCAGCATGTGTCCACGCCTGCCATTTTCAAGGCACTGACGCGGCGCGATTATCCGCCCATCGGCCCCCTGCCCGCAACAACCGATCAAACGGAATGGCTGGAGGCCTTGCAACACATGCGCAATGATTTGCAGCCGGTGGCAATCCAGCTTTGTCCCGATATTGCCGCCCTCTCAACGCTGATGGCAGAAACGGGAGCCGCACTCACCCGCATGTCCGGCTCGGGTGCGACATGTTTTGGCCTTTACCCCAGTCTCGAAAAAGCGGAAAAGGCAAGGGAAGCCCTTCAGGCAATCAAGCCGGATTGGTATTTTCAAGCCGCAACATCGGTTTCAGAGGTGTGAGATGTCGGGACTGGATGAAACACGAGAGTTTATTGCCCTTGGTATCGCCGTTCTGACGGTATCAGATAGCCGCTCACTGGCCGATGACCGTTCCGGCGATGTGCTGGAAGGCCGAATCAAGCAGGCAGGTCACCATCTGGTGGATCGGGCCATCATCCCCGATGATGCAGATCGCATTGTCAATCAGGTTCGTGCCTGGACATTGGCCGATAGCATTGATGTGGTGATCACCACGGGAGGAACCGGGTTTACCGGGCGCGATGTTACGCCGGATGCGCTGGAACCGTTGTTTGAAAAGCGCATGGATGGCTTTTCGGCGGTGTTTCACCGCATTTCCTATGAGAAAATCGGAACATCCACCATCCAGTCACGCGCCACCGCAGGACTGGCCAACAGCACCTTTATCTTCGTGTTGCCAGGCTCACCGGGAGCCTGCAAGGATGCGTGGGACGGTATTTTGCAATATCAGCTCGATTATCGTCATCGCCCCTGCAATTTCGTCGAAATCATGCCAAGGCTGGATGAGCATTTGCGCCGCAAAGGCGGATAATAGCATTCAAACGTGTTGTTCTGATCGCGCAGGACGTGCTGCCCACGCAGGCACCATTTCGCTCGAAAGGGCCCGCCCCTTCAAACCCGCCACGAGGTCCACAAGGCTCATACCTGTTTTGGCAATCGACAGGGCCTGCTTTTTCGACAGCAAAAAACCTTGTTCCAGCGGCGGTTTGCGGCGGCCCAATCGCTTCAGCAAGGGACGGCGATGATTGCGCGACGGTGAAAAGCACGCCGGCGTGCTGTTAAGCGACGCATATTCGGCAATCTCATCAATCCAGCCCTGCGTCGGCCGTGCGCCCGGCTCTACCAGCAACAGCCAATCACCCCGGGCCGATGACAGCACATCGCGCAAATCCCAGGTGAGATGAAAACGGCAGCCCGCCGCATCGGCCAGCTTGGCGGTGCCATCGCTCGACCCCTTGTCGAGTACCACAACATCCGACACAATGCCTTCCACAGCCCCGGCAACCAAGGCTGTCAACGTTTGCGCCAATTCGCTTTCCTGATCACGGCATTCGATGATGACTGTTAACATTTTTTTGTCATACCGTATCATATCGGCCTTTTCCAGCCGCCGTTATGCATCGCAGGTCAAATTTCATTGATGAGCAGGCGAACAGGTGCGTTGATTTTTGTTCTTGCAATGTTCTCATTTTCCCACTAAGACTCAACGTCATGAAAAGGGCCTCTGCCCTGTCGGGAGTTCACAATGACCTTACTGTCTGATGTCAGGCAGGCTGCGTTCCAGCCTGCCAATACGGCAGATATTGCCGATGCCCTGATGGCGGCCTCCGGCTTGCGTGTGGATGGTGAGCGTCGGCGCGGTCGTGGTGCCGGACTCAATCCAACCGGACGATTTGAAAAGCTCGAACGTGAAACCGTTGATGACGGCTGGAACAACCTTGAAGATTTGCCGCCATTTCGCACCGAAACGCAAATTGAACGGCCCAAAACGGTGATCAGCCGAAATGATTCGCCCGATCTGCCGTTTGATCGTTCGGTGAACCCTTATCGTGGCTGCGAGCATGGCTGTATCTATTGCTTTGCACGGCCAACGCACAGCTATATGGGCCTCTCGGCGGGGCTGGATTTCGAGGCACGGCTTTTTGCCAAACCGGATGCTGCCAAACTGCTGGCCCGCGAATTGTCCAAACCCGGCTATAAGCCCAAAACCATCGCCATCGGCACCAATACCGACCCCTACCAGCCTATTGAGAAGGAATGGCGGATCATGCGGCAAGTGCTGGAAGTGTTGATGGAGGCCAACCATCCGGTCGCCATCATCACCAAATCTGCGCTGGTGATGCGCGATATTGATATTCTCGCCAAGATGGCCTCAAATGGACTGGTCAAGGTTGGCCTTTCCATCACCACACTGGATCGGAAACTGGCCCGCACGATGGAGCCGCGCGCGGCTACGCCCACACGGCGTCTGGAAGCCATCAAGGCGCTCACCGAGGCCGGTATTCCCACCAGCGTGCTGGCCTCTCCGCTGATTCCCGCTTTGAACGATCATGAGCTGGAGCGTATTTTGGAAGCAGCGCAGGCTGCCGGTGCCACGGAGG
>CAJYRE010000498.1 GCA_913776675.1 Rhizobiaceae bacterium | reverse complement strand
CTGAGCTACACCCGCGCACGATGCATCCAAAGATGCGGAATGGATAAATCCATTCAAAATAACATTGGTATGGCGCGAGTGACGGGGCTCGAACCCGCGACCTCCGGCGTGACAGGCCGGCACTCTAACCGACTGAGCTACACCCGCACTTCTGACAAGAAGATAAACTTCCCTCTGCACCGATCAGCCTGCGCTGTTCGATGAGCGGCTAACTAAGGGGTTCCTGCACAGGTGTCAAGCAAGTTTCAAAACAAAATCGTGACAAGCTGACTTTTCTGGGCACTCCCCTCACCCTGTTGATAACTCTTCGTTATTTTCAAAGATATTGCGCGTCGGAAAATCTCTGTTTTGCAGGAGGTTGCGCTTAAATTGGCAAAACAGGAGGCAAGAAAATGCAAAAAAGCACAAAAAACCTCTTGCGGTTTTGCCGATCTGCGAATAGATCACAGCCACCGAACGCGGCGGACATGATCCGATACAGCGTCAGGGCGATTAGCTCAGTTGGTAGAGCGCTTCGTTTACACCGAAGATGTCGGGAGTTCGAGTCTCTCATCGCCCACCATTATCCCTTTAAATCCTTGAATTTGAATTTTTTTTGCCTTTGCAAAGTGTTGCGGCATGCCATTTTGCACGCTTTATCGCAAAACCAAATTTATTTCACTTTCATGACGATTTATTGCAAAAACCCACTTGCAGTTTTTAAAAACAGCAGGTAGATCACACCCACCGAACGCGTCGGACATGATCCGACAAAGCGTAAGGGCGATTAGCTCAGTTGGTAGAGCGCTTCGTTTACACCGAAGATGTCGGGAGTTCGAGTCTCTCATCGCCCACCATTCCCCTCGAATATAGTTTTATACTGAGTGTGTTAAGCGCGCGAATTTTTTAAGCTGCGGCTTGCTCTTCTTTGAACCGCAGCTTTACAGCCTGTCTCGTTTTATTGCCCTCAATCAAACGATAATGTCCATGCGACACAATAAGGCTAAAGCCTGTCGCAGTGAGTCCTCTTCACTGAGACAGGCTTTACAGCGCCTCTCACTATATATGGCGCACAAAGGACGCTGTAACACTTTGTAATCTGCTGCATCATTTTCTCCTTAAATTGATTCCGATTTCAGGAATTAGGCAGTAGCGTCCGTTTTCAGCTCATCCGAACAATCGGTTTGATGGCTTTTCCGCTTTCCGAATCATGAATGGCCTCATTGATGTTTTCCAGTGGGTAAAATGTCACCAGACGATCAAAGGGAAACAATCCTTTGTGGTGGAGATCAATGAGCAAAGGAATAAACACATCGGGGTTCGACTCACCCTCGACAATTCCCATCAAACGCCGTCCGCCACTCATGAAATGCACTTCATCCAGAACAATTTCGGTTCCAGGTGCGGATGCGCCCAGCACACCGCATGTTCCCATGGGTGCCAGTGCCAGCACGGCCCCACGAATAACTTTGGAAAGCCCTGTGGTATCCAGCGCGAAATCCAGTCCGAATCCGGTGATTCGCATTATTTCCTCTGTCGAATCAATCTCGGTGGGATTGATGGCATGGGTAGCCCCCAGTTCGCGGGCCATTTGGAGTCGCTCTGGCTTTGTATCGACCGCGATAATGGTGGTGGCACCGACCACTTTCGCTGCCATAATGGCGGAAAGCCCTACAGAACCGGCACCGAAGACCGCAAAAGATGACCCCGCCTGTACCTTCAGCGCGTTCATCACCGCGCCTGCCCCGGTTTGAACACCGCAAGCCAGCGGCCCCAACAGCTCCAGCGGCGAATCATCCGGCACTTTCACCACATTCACTTCATGGCAAATCGCATGTGTGGCAAACGAGGATTGGCCGAAGAAGTTCGCATGTACCCTCTCCCCTTTTGCCGACAGGGCTGTTGTGCCATCCGCACGTGTGGCCATAAAATTGCGCGGGAAAAATTCGTGGCAATAGCTGATGTGATGCGCCTTGCAGCAAGGGCATTGTCCACAGGAGTTGAAGGTCATCACAACCTTATCGCCTGCTTTGACTTTTTTGACCGCCACTCCAACTTTTTCGACAATGCCCGCCCCTTCGTGGCCCAGAACCACAGGGAAAGGGGTTGGCATCATCCCGGCTACCACCACCATATCGGTATGGCACACGCCGGTTGCCACGACTTTGACCAGGATTTCTGTATCAAGAGGGTCTTCAAGCTCCAGAGTTTCAAGACTCAAAGGGCTGTTTTGCTGACGTGCAACCGCAGCTTTGATCTGCATGATCATGCCTCCAGTGATGAGAGAAAGAAGAAAAGCGAGCTTGATTGCCCGCGCCAAGTTACCAACCACGCTGTCCGTTCTGCGCAATTGAGCAGAGTGGAATCACGATAAGAGATCGGTCCCCGCCCTGTTCGGGCGGGGAATGGGGCACCATCAGAACGGATAGGCCGTGGCTTGATCCTTGACGGAAACCCATTGCCACTGGGTAAACTCTTCAAGATCTGCTGCGCCACCCATGCGGCAACCGTTTCCGGATTTCCCACGCCCACCAAAGGGTGCATAGGGGCCGCCATTGACGGTTTGATCATTGATGTGGAGTTGCCCCACGTTTAGTTGATCGCCCACCGCGATTGCGCGGGCGAGATTGCCGGAAATCACGCCTGCTGCCAGACCATAATCCGAGCGATTGGCAAGAGCGACAGCCTCGTCATCGGAGCCAAAGGATGCGATGCAGGCAACAGGACCAAAGATTTCTTCGTCAAAGGCCAGCATGCCGGGTTTCACGTCGGCCAGAACGGTTGCCTTGTAAAAGCGCCCATCATGGCTGCCACCTGCAAGCAATCTGGCTCCCTTCTGCACCGCATCATCGACAATGTGCTGGATCGACGCCACCTGACCATCTGAAATAATCGGACCAAGCGCCACTTGGCGCGAAGACGGATCCCCCACAGGCAAGGCATTGGCTTTTGCGGCCAGACGCTGGGCAATCTCATCGGCAATCTTGGCATCCACCAGCACCAACCCGGTGGCCATACA
>CAJYRE010000497.1 GCA_913776675.1 Rhizobiaceae bacterium | reverse complement strand
CGATTTCTGGGAACGCGATCCTGACGAGGTGATGAAGGATATTGCAGAGCGGTTGCGTGGTGATCTGCCGGGTCAGTTGCCGCGCGTGTCTGCTGATGGAAACCTTGATATAAAAAAAACCGTATATGATGCTAATTTTCAGCCGGTTTTTGCTCTTGGACACACTGATAAAACAATTGATTTCTTTATAAGTTACTCAACCCAAAACGAAGCTTTCGCCCGTGAGGTTAATGGCTATCTTGAGGATGCCGGATACTCCACGATAGCCCAATTCAAAGATTTTGCACCAGGTTCGAATTTTGTCACCGAAATGCAGAAGGGGTTGGCTGCTGCCGACCGTGTTATTGCTCTGCTTTCACCTGCATATGTGGCTTCGAAGCAATGTCAGGCAGAGTGGAATGCTGCATACAATGTCGATCCATCAGGTGAGCGGCGATATCTTGTTCCTTTATCGATTGAAAAGACCGATTTGCCTCCTTTGGCAAAACAAGTGGTCTATAAATCGCTGGTTGGCCTAGAAGGTGAAGCGCGTCGAATTGCCGTGCTTGAGGCGGTTGGCAAAATCCGGCGCAAAGAAGTTTCTGGTGTGAAGTCGCCTTATGATTTTGAGCTGACAACCAAGAATACAATATCGGCTGTTGGCGGAAGCATGAACATGACGAGTGTTCTGCCAAACCGTGACCCTAATGATGCGCAAAAGCGTTTGGATACGGCCAAACAGATTGCAGAAGACCTTATTGCGGGTCTCAGAGGAAATATCTATCAGGTTAGTCGGCATTATCTAGCTGAATTGGAGAAATATTCTAACAGATTACCTTTGAAGTCAGCCGAAAGCATTTACTTGGCTGACATAGCGCTTCGAAATATTAGGGACGATCTTAAACGCGATCTCAAACAAGGAGGCGATGATCATTTTGCAAGCCATTGTTTGCGCTTGATTGAAGTACACTATGCCTTGCGTGTATATTTTCCGGAGTTGTCAGATTTTTATGATGATGTTCGAAATGCGCGACAAACAGAGCCATTACCTCTTGAAGCATTAGGCGAACTTAGAAAGGCTGTTGAGGAATTCACACCGGACGTTTTCGAGCCTTCCGTTGGTGAGGCATTGGGGCATGTCGCTGATACCGGACATACACGTGACCACGACTTGAAAGGGCATGATGTTGGTCAAAATGAAGAGGCAAGCGTTTCTTTGCCTCCTGATCCAATCGCGGATATTGATCCTGTACGAGCGTCTCAGCATGCTGAAATAAGTATGCAAAACCGTCTTTGGGGGATTTTGCGCCGTGTTGAAGATGGTGGCAAAGCTGTTGAACGGATCGATAGAGTCGTGACTACTTACTCTAAGTATATTGATCCTATTCTTGATTGGCTTTCGAATTGGCTGAGCAGCTAATCCCATCATAAGCCTGGCCCCTCTGTGCTGATCACACAGGAAGAGATAATCCGCCAGAGGAGGCTTTCGCCCCCGCTGGCGCTGCGTCTCGGCTTTAATGGCCAGCGTAGATTTTATCCAGCATTGCGCCGGAGGCGAAGTGGTCTTTGGTGATCTGGTCCCAGCCGCCAAACACATCTTCCACGGTCACAAGTCGAATATCCGGGAATTGGGCTTTGAACTGGGCGGCCACGTTGGCATCACGCACGCGGTTGCCCTGTTTGGCCAGAATGGTTTGGCCCTGGGGCGAGTAGAGAAAATCAAGGTAGGATTTGGCCAGTTCGCGTGTGCCCTTCTGGTCCACCACCTTATCCACCACCGCCACCGGAAATTCTGCCAGCACGCTCATGGAGGGCGTGACAATATCAAATTTTTCCGTGCCGAATTCTCTGGCAATGCCCTTGGTTTCTGATTCAAAGGTGATCAGCACATCGCCGATTTCGCGTTCCACAAAGGTGGTGGTGGCCGCACGGCCGCCGTTGTCAAACACCGGCACATTGTTGAACAGCTTTTTCACAAAGGCTTCAACCTTGGCCGGGTCGTTGTGGAAGGCTTCCTTGGCATAGGCCGTGGCGGCCAGATAGGTGTAGCGCGCATTGCCAGACGTTCTGGGGTTGGGGAAAATCACCTGAACATCATCGCGGACCAGATCGCTCCAGTCCTTGATGTGCTTGGGGTTGCCAGCCCGCACCAGAAAGGCCGGGAAAGAGTAAAAAGGCGAGGCGTTGTTGGGAAATTTGCTCTGCCAATCGGGGGCAACATCGCCGCCTTTGACCAGCGCCTGAATATCCGTGACCTGATTAAACGTCGCCACATCGGCATCCAGCCCTTCCAGAATGGCCCGTGCCTGTTTGGAAGAGCCGCCATGCGACTGGTTGATGGTCACGCCCGGATGTTGGGCGATAAAGGCCTTGTTGACCTCTTCAAACAGCTCGCGTGACACATCGTAAGAGGCATTGAGAAGGTTTTGGCCCGCCTGTGCGCTGATGGGGGCAGCCAGCAGAACAAGTGAGGCGATTGTGGTAAGGAAACGGTTCATAAACGTCAACTCTCTGAAAGATCAATTGAAATTGACCCTAATGATTGCCGTCACTCTTGCCGAGGAATGGAGGTCTAATATCAGCCATTGTGCAGAAAAAAACGCCCAAGACTGGTCGGGGTTGGGCATCATCGTCATCGTGTTTGACTTGGCGGCAGGGGAGTTGTCGACGCATGGGCTGGTGTTCAGAACGAGAAGAGGGGGATTATTCGGCACCGGGGGTGTTTCAGCCGATTTGTGGATTTGCGGCCCGGTGCCTGCCAGTGTATTGCTGCGCCAATGGAAGAAAAAGCCAATCGTTTGCCGAAGCGTTTGATCTGGGGTGTCAGTGCCTCGGTGCTTTTGCATGCCATTTTTCTTCTGGCGTTTTTGCTGCATTGGCCCGAGCGGCAGACGGATGCGCCAAAAGAAGAGGTCGTCAATGTTTCCATGGAGCCAGAGCCAAAGCCCAAGGAAGAGGCCAAAAAACAACCCGCATCTCCGCCAAAGCCGGAGGTGAAGCCTGCGCCTAAACAGCCACCACGACCGACTGAAACATTGCCACCTCCGCCACCGCCCGCACCTCAGGCTTTTGAATCTGCCCGGAACGATGAGCAGGCTCCGAAAGAAGAGGACGCGCCCGTGCCGCCGCCGTCCGAGCAGCCTGCGCCCGAAGAGACCAAGGCCGATACGGCACAAAAGCAGGGGCAGAATAAGCCTGTGTCTGGCGACCCTGCCAAACAAGAGCCGCCAAAGCAGGCTGCCGTGCTGAAAGATATTGCTCCGCCGGAGCTTGGCCCGGATGCGCGCCCCAAAGAGGCCGATAAGCCGGAAAAGGCCGGGGGTGGCATTGTCACAGAGCAGAGATTTTCATTGAGTGAGGGGGCAGAGCAAGGTCTGCCATCTGAAGCTACCCCAGCGCCAGAGCCAAAGCCAAAGCCGCAGACGACGGTGGCCAGTCTCAAGCCTGCCAAGCGGGTTTATTCCAAGGATATGCTGTCTGATCCGCGGATTAAGGAAGCTTTTGGCAAACTGCCGCCAAAACGGCGTGTGGTGCAGATGTGCAGTATTGAAATGCTGGAGCAAATCCGGCGCAATGTTTCAGGAGCCGTGCCGGATGTGATTGCCCCGACATCCATGACCAAAGAACACATTGATGATCAATTGATGGATGTGATGGATGCGGCCTATCGCAGCAAAGGTCAATGGTTTGAAGTGAGTTATCATTGCGAAACAGATGCCAAGACGACCACGATCAAGTCATTTCGGTTTAATCTGGGCGCGATGATTCCCAGAGGTGAATGGGGTCAGCGTAGCCTGCCCCTGAATTGATGCTTTATTCCATCCACACCAGTTTGATCGCAATCCATGCCATCACCAGAGCAATCACACCATCCAGCACCCGCCATGCTATGGCGCGCGCAAACAGCGGGGCCACAAGCCGCGCACCATAGCCCAGCGAAAAGAAAAACAGACCGGATGCCATGGCCGCGCCCAGGCCAAAGGCCAGCCTGTGCCCCGGAAATTGGCTGGCAACGGAGCCAATCAGCAGCACCGTATCCAGATAGACATGCGGGTTGAAAAACGTCAGTGCCAGACAGGTGGTCAGCGTGCGGATCAGGCTTTTGGCGGGTTGATCGGTCGGAGCCAGCACGGCGTGTTGCTTGAGTGCCGCATAGGCATGTTGCAGGCTGTAAACCAGCAAGAATGCCGCGCCGCCATAGCGCAGTAGCGGCGCAAAGGCGGGAAAAACCGCTGTGACGTGACCCAAGGCCAAAATGCCTACGGCAATCAGCAAGGCATCCGTCACCGCACAGCTCAGGCAGATGGCAAATACATGTTCCCGCCGCAGTCCTTGCCGCAGTACAAAGGCATTTTGTGCGCCAATAGCCATGATGAGACCGAAGCTCAGCGAGAAGCCGGATAAAAAGGCAGTGTTCATGATGATCCCCGTTGTGACGGGCTTTGACTAACAGCATCACGTGCATTAGAAAAATGAATAAAAATAATTCAGAATTAGAGTCTCTAATGCAGATCGATGCCGAACACTTGCGGGCCTTGGCCGCCATTATCCGCACAGGCCGTTTTGATCAGGCTGCCCGCGTGCTGGGGGTAACACAATCGGCGATCTCCCAGCGAATCCGTCAGTTGGAAGAGCGCATGGGCACGGTGTTGATTGTGCGTGGCCAGCCCTGTTTTGCCACACCTGCCGGTGAAAGACTGTTTCGCCATGCCGAGGAAGTGGCGCTGCTGGAGCGGCAATTGCAGGCCGATCTTGGATTGGCGGAAGAGCAGGGGCAGACATCCCTGCGATTGGCTGTGAATGCTGATAGTCTGGCCACCTGGTTTATTCCAGCCATGGTGGCCACGCATGGCCTGCTGTTTGATATTGTGATTGATGATCAGGATTATAGTGCCGAATGGCTCCGGCGTGGGGAGGTGCGGGCAGCCGTCAGTGCCGTGGCCGAGCCGGTTCAGGGTTGTGATTGCCGCGCGCTGGGGGCGCTGTCCTATCGGGCCACGGCCAGTCCGGCTTTTATGGCCCGCTGGTTTGCCGATGGGGTTACGCCGCAGGCATTGGCCCAGGCCCCCTGTCTGGTTTTCAATGCCAAGGATCGGTTGCAGAGCAATTGGCTTGCACAGGTTTTTGGCATCAGCCTGACAGCACCCACCCATTGGCTGCCATCCACCCATGCGTTTGTGGATGCGGCCCGCTTGGGAATGGGCTGGGGCATGAATCCGGATTGTCTGGTGGCTCCGTTGATTGCATCCGGAGATCTTGTTGATCTTGCACCCCAGCAGCCGTTGAACGTGCCATTATATTGGCATTGGAGCCGCTCTCTGGCCAAGCCACTGGCTTCTCTCACCGGGCATGTGCTGACAGCAGCCCGCGATGGATTGTTGCCGGTTGAAACCGCATTTGGAGTTTTGTGACGGCGTGTGTGCCATACAATCTTTCGGCGATCGTCACGATTTTTGCAAAATATTGGCGAATGTCATGAAATGCGCTGTTTTTATTAGATGTTGTTAAATAAATATGCAATATTTCTTGATTGACAGATCATCTGACCTTCGCGGAAGAATTGCAGATAGGATTTTGCATGAAGGGCATTATCTTTACGGAATTTCTGACCTTTGTGGCTAATTTTTGGGGTGAGGATATGGTCGATGATATTATCGATGCTTCTGCCCTTCCCAGCGGCGGCGCATACACAAGTGTGGGAACCTATGACCACCGTGAGATGGTTTCTTTATTAAAGGCCCTGTCCACCCGCTCCCAATGTTCGGCCGATGATTTGATGCAGCGGTTCGGCTTCCATCTGGCGGATCGTTTTGCGATGTTGTTTCCTGATTTTTTTCATCGATCGGACAGTTTTTTTGAGTTTCTGGCCAGTATTGATGACTATATCCACGTGGAGGTACAAAAGCTTTACCCCGATGCCGAATTGCCCTCGTTTGATGTTTTGCAGACCGAAGGGCCGCAGATGATGATGCGCTACCGCTCTTCCCGCAAAATGGAAGCTTTGGCGGAAGGGCTTATTCTGGGGTGCGCGCGGCAGTTTCGCCGCGCAATCTTGATTGAGAAAAGCGATGGTGGGGACGGCTCCACTCTTTTTACCGTGACCGAGATTCAAGCATGATCGCTTCAGAGCAGTCTCCGGTTTCTCCGAATGATCATCCGCATCGAATGCTGCGTCGTCTGGCGCGGGAAAGAGCCGCGCGTCATCAGGCAGAAGCCCTGCTGGAAGAGCGATCCC
>CAJYRE010000496.1 GCA_913776675.1 Rhizobiaceae bacterium | reverse complement strand
CATAATCGCGCTCATAGAAGTTGCGGCTCTGCGGATCGGGGCGCACCAGTCGGCCTTTTGCGCCCATGGCGGCTCCGGCCTGTGCAAGATCAGGGTAGAGGCCGCCAGCCGTTGCGGCATTGATGGCGGTGCCAATCAGCACGGCGTCGGTATCATCGGCCACGATGAGATCGCATTGGATGGCATCAGCATAAAGCTCCAGCAGCAGCGGGTTCTTCACATGGCCGCCGGTGAGATGCAGGCGCAAGGGTTGCTGTCGGTCTCGGGTCAGTGTTTCCAGAATCTGGCGAAGGCCAAGGGCGATGCTGACACAGGTGCGCCAATAGAGGCGGCACAACCCGTCAAAGCTGGAATCCAGCGTCAAGCCGCTAATCACCCCGGTTAAATCCGGATCGGCAAAGGGCGAGCGGTTGCCGTGAAAATCCGGCAGGATATGGAGTTTTTGTGCAAAGGCAGCGCCCTCCTGCACTCGCAAGGCCTGAATGCGGGCAATCACCCGGCGGTGATTGTCAATGCTGGGTTCGCCACCCTGTGCATGCAGACGCAGCAGGTGGTTGAGCAAGCCGCCCGTGGCCGATTGTCCGGCCTCAGACAGCCAAAGATGTGGGAAAATCGCCCCGAAATATGGTCCCCAAATGCTATAGCCATGGCTTGGCTGCGGTTTGAGCGCAATCAGGCAACTGGATGTGCCTCCAATCAACGCAATCGGCTGCTGTTCAAGTTCGGCAGCACCTAGAACACCCAAAGCCCCCGCATAGGCATCGACCATGCCCGCCGCCACAGGAATGCCAGCTTCTAGCCCCAAGGCTTGCGCGGCCTCAATCGAAAGCTTGCCAACGCTTTGGCCCACCGGCACCGCCTCCTGCGGCAGTCCTGCCCGCTCGATCAGGTCTTCCAGCCCAACCTCTTTGAGAAAATCCTGCTGCCAGCCGGGTTTGCTGTGGCCAAAGAAGGTCCATTTGGATGTGAGGGTGCAGAGCGAACGGGCCGCGCTGCCCGTTGCCTTCCACGTCAGGAAATCTGCCAGATCAAAGGCATGGCCAAGCCGCGCCCAGAGATCGGGCCGATGGCGCTTCAGCCACATCAATTTGGGAATTTCCGCCTCTGGTGACATCACCTGCCCATTGTGGGCCAGCACCGGGTGGTCGAGCGCCGAGCACTCCGACGCTTCTTCTGTGGCGCGGTGATCCAGCCAGGCGATGGTGTCAAAGCCTTGACCATCAACGGTGTTGAGGGTGAGCGGATCACCTTGCGCATCGCGCAACACCAGCGAGCAGGTGGCGTCAAAGCCAATGGCGGCAATGGCGGCGGGGGCAATGCCTGCCTGAGTGAGTGTGGCCCGAACGGCCATGCAGCAGGCGGCCCAGATGTCGTCGGAGCTGTGCTCGCCGAGGTGATCCTGCGGGCGGGAGAGGAGGATGGGGTGTTCGCAGCGGGCCAACAATTGCCCCATAGGCGAGATGACGCCTGCACGGGCGCTGCCGGTGCCGACATCCACCGCAATCACATGATCTCGCATGATGTTTTGTTTCCGCCCCACGTTGTTTATCGGATAAATTGAACCAGATTTGCCATGGCGTCAAATTTACCGTCTGGTTTTAAGGCATCAATGCTGTTGTGGTAGGCCTCACCCAAAGCATGGCCGCCGCCGGTAAAGGCAAGGGCCGTCATGTTTGCAGCGCGGGCCGCAGCAAGGCCTGCGGGGCTATCTTCCACCACCACGCATTGCTGCGGGGGAATGGCCATTTTCTCAGCAGCGTAGAGAAACAGGTCTGGCGCGGGCTTGCCGTTTTTGACCATGGTGGCGCTGAAAATATGCGGCTGAAAACGCTCGATCAAGCCGGTGACGGTGAGCGAAAGCGCAATGCGATCCGGCTGGCTGGACGAGGCCACGCACCAGCTTATGCCAGCCTTTTGCAAATCATCCAGTGCGGTGTGAAGGCCGGAAATGGGCTTTAGATCCTGCCGGAATCGATCATAGAGATGGATGCGTAGACTGGCGAGAAAGGCCTCGCCAATCGCAAAGGAAAATTCTTCGCGGGCCACCTCCACCACGGTTGCCATGCTGCGGCCCAGAAAGTTGCGATAGACATAGTCTGCATCCATCGCCACGCCTGCCTTTGCAAACTCGGCCACCATGACCTCGACCGAGATCGGCTCGCTGTCCACCAGCACGCCGTCACAATCAAAAATCACCAGCTTGGTGGCCGGGTCATGCATGTTGTTAATCCTTATACCGCTGCCAAGCTACCATCCACGTAGCTTTGCAGGGTTTTT
Organism: Rhizobiaceae bacterium; assembly: GCA_913776675.1. Taxonomy (GTDB): domain Bacteria; phylum Pseudomonadota; class Alphaproteobacteria; order Rhizobiales; family Rhizobiaceae; genus Allorhizobium. The sequence continues at coordinate 1,659 of CAJYRE010000496.1, read as the reverse complement.
GCGGTGCCGTGGGTGCGAAGGTGGGAAAGCGCCTTGGTAAACCGCTGTCTGAACACTTCATTTTGCCCCACGGAGCCAAAAATATCATCCAGCGCTAGGAATAGCAGCGGATCCTGCCGGGAGGCAATGGCGGTTTTATGCAGGCGATCGCTGCTGGCATCATTGAACACAATCGGCTTGCCGCTATCGGATGTGCCCTCAAAATAATGGCACCACAGGGCAGAGACCAGCGAAAGCCCCACCACATCCAGCCCCTTGGCGAGACGATCGGCGGTCGATGGCAGAATGAATTTCGGCTGACGGTTGGAGCCATCCTGAGCGAGGCGAGGAATGGTGTCGCCGATTTTGGGGTTGGAGAAGCGGCTTTCAATCAGCGTGGCATAATCCTGCAAGCTGGTGTTGGGCACGGGCGGTACGACGGGAATGATTTCATCATGGGTCAGCTTGGCAAGGAAGGCGCGGATCAGTGGATTCTCCATCGCTTCATGAACAAAGTGAATGTCCATTAACGCTGCCGGATAGGCAATGGCCGCATGGCCACCATTCAAGATGCGCAGCTTCATCAACTCATAGGGGGCAACATCCTCCACAAAGGTGACGCCAACCTCTTCGAAGGCCGGGCGACCGAGCGGGAATTTATCCTCCAGCACCCATTGCTTGAATTCTTCACAGAACACAGGCCATGCATCATCAATGCCGTAAACGTCACGGGTGATGTCAATCTCGCGCGGGCCGGTGGCGGGGGTGATGCGATCCACCATGGAATTGGGGAAGGCAACGTGGTGGTGAATCCAATCGGCAAAATCGGGGTCAGACAGTTTGGCAAGGCCGATCACCGTGGCTTCTGTCACTTCGCCATTGCCGGGAATGTTGTCGCAGCACATCACGGTGAAGGGCGGGATGTTGGCGGCACGGCGAGCCTTGAGGCCCGCGATGATCAGGCCAAACACGGTTTTGGGCTGGGTGGGTTTTTTTGCGTCGGCCACAATCGCCGGGTGCTTGGGGTCAAAATGGCCGGTGGCGGGGTCAATGAAATAACCGCCCTCAGTAATGGTCATCGAAACGATGCGAATGGCGGGGTCTGCCAGCTTGGCAATGATGCCATCAAAATCCGGTGCCGCGATCATATCCACCATCGGCCCGGTGACGGTGGCAGCACTTTTCGCCACGTCCTGTTCGACAACGGTGGTCAGATAATCCTGAGCCGCCAGCTTTTCTTTCATCGTGGCGTCAGAAGGCAACACGCCTGCGCCAACAATGGCAAAATCGAGGTCTTTGCCGAGGTTGAACAGCTCATGCAGATAGATGGCCTGATGGGCGCGATGGAAGTTGCCAACGCCGAAATGGACGATGCCGGGGGTGAGAGCATCACGGGTGTAGCTGGGAATTGCCGACTTTTCGGCTGCGTCTTTCAGGGTGGAAAGAGAGAGTTTTACGGTCATTGGTTTATGTCCTGAATGAATTTTGGGAAATGGATGGTGGTCGCGGCTGGGGTGGAGGCACCCCCCTCTGTCCTGCCGGACATCTCCCCCTCAAGGGGGGAGATTGGTATGTGGACAGGTCGAATCTTCCTTTTTGTCCAGAGGCTTGCCGATAATGCAGCATTGTAATGAAGGCGAGGGGTGTCCTATCGGTCGATCTCCCCCCTTGAGGGGGGTG
>CAJYRE010000495.1 GCA_913776675.1 Rhizobiaceae bacterium | reverse complement strand
GTCGCTGGAGACATCGACAGACAATGTGCCGGGCGTCAGCGTGATCAGATTGGCCAGCAGGGTGATTTCAGCATCGCGGGTGACGGTGAGAGGAAAGGCAAAAATCCCCGGCTGCACGTTTAAGCCCGGTGATAAAACCAGCAGAGACACTCTCCAGGCGGATTTGGCCAGTTCCACCAGCAGCAGGCCAAACAGCGCGATCAGTTTGGTGATTCGGATACGGTGCCCCTTGCCATCAAACTGCTCCCGCAACAGGCCGACAACGCCCAGCGACAGAAGAGCGCCCAACAGCAGATTATGCAGGCTGGCGCTGCCGCTGATGGCAATCCAGATGGCGCTCATCACTGCGGTGACGATCAGGATTCTCATGGCACATTCCCTTTCGGAAACACCGAGGCAATATAGCCGTCGGGGTCCAGCAAACCAATGGCGGCATCTTGAGAGAGGCTGATTAAGCGTTCCGGAAACACACCGAACCCGATGACCAGCCCCGTCAGCAGCAGAATCGGCAGCATTGCTGCTGGTGAGAGGCCCGCATGATGGCCCTCCACGGGCCTGTCCGGGTTGGAGCGCCAATAGGCCAGCAAAAACACCCGCACAATGGCAATGGTGGTGATAAAGCCAGCCACGAGAATGCTGGCAGCCAGCCACCAGGCCCCAATATCCAGTGCGGCCTTCAGCAGCATGGCCTTGGGCCAGAAGCCGGAAAACGGCGGCAGGCCGCTGGCGGCAAAAAACAGCGCCAGCGACACAAAGGAAAAGAGCGGCGCGGCCCGATAAATCCCCGACAGCGTTGAGAGGGAAAAGCTGCCTGCCATGCGGCCTGCCTGCCCGATAACAAAGTAAAGGGCGGCCATCAGCACAATGGAATGCAGCGTGTAAAAAAGCGTGGCGCTCAGCCCTTGCAAGCCGCCAATGGCAATGCCGGTCAGCATGGAACCAATGCCGGAAATGACCAGAAAACCCAGCAGTTTGCGGGTATCCGTCTGGGCCAGCGCGCCCAATGCCCCCAGCACCATGGTGGCGGCGGCCACCAGCGCCAGCGGCAGGCTCAACACCTCCTGCTCCACCGGAAACATCATCACCACCACACGGATCAGGCTGTAGATTCCCACTTTGGTCAGCAGGGCTGCAAACAGCGCCGATACCACAATGCGCGGCGTGTGATAGGAGGCTGGCAGCCAGAAATTGACCGGAAAGGCCGCCGCCTTCATGGCAAAGGCCAATGTCAGCAGGCAGGTCAGGGTCAGCAGCGGTGCGGTTTCGCGCAGGTCATTGGCCTTGCGGGTGATGTCCGCCATGTTCAGCGTGCCGAAGATGGCATAGACAAAGCCGACGCTGAGCAGAAACAGCGTGGTGGCGATCAGATTGAGGATGGCATATTTCAGCGCCCCATCAATCTGTTCGCGCTCGGAGCCGAGAATCAGCATGCCAAAGGATGAGATCAGTAGAACTTCGAACCACACATACAGATTGAACAGATCGCCGGTGAGAAAAGCACCGCTGACACCGGCCATCAACACCAGCAGAAACGGAAAAAAGCCATACCTGCGGGCCGAAAGCTGAATATCCACCAGCGCATAGATGCCGCCCGCCAGTGCCACGATGGCAGAGGTGAGGGCAAAGAGCGCGCCGGTGAGATCCACAGTGAAGGCAATGCCGAAGGGGGGCAGCCAGCGGCCCATCATCACCGTCAGCGGGCCGTGGCTTGCCACATATCCCAGCAGCATGGCATCCAGCCCCACCAGAACGCCCAGAACACCCATGGCAACTGTTGCATGAAAGCGGGTCTGCTCGCGGATCATCATCAGCACGGCAGCCCCCATCAGGCATAGCATCACAGGCAGAATCGGCAGCCATTGCACCCAGGTGGTTGGCTCCGTCACCATGGCGGCGGTCACTGCTGCGGGATTGAGATTTGAAACGGCCATGCTGTCCTGTTGTCTTTTGTCTTGCTGTTGATCACCCGATGTCAGTAGCCCAGTGGTGGCAAGGGCGGGTCTTTCGGCTCGGCCAGCCGCATTTCGTCCGTGTCATCGGTGTCGAGATCCTGATAGGCGCGATAGGACAGCACCAGCAAGAAGGCGAAGAAGGAGAAGGAAATCACAATGGCCGTCAGAATCAGCGCTTGCGGCAGGGGATTGGCCGCCGTTGCGGGCAGGGTTTGCTGATCATTCAGCATGATGGGCGGAATGCCCTGTGTCAGGCGGCCAAGGGTGAACAAGCCCAGATTGACGGCATTGCCCAGCAGCACAATGCCCAAAAGCACCCGCACAATATGGCGCGACATGATCAGGTAAAAGGCGCTGGTGGCAAACAGGCCGACCACGACAGAAAAAAGCGCTTCCATCAATCGTTCTCCCGTTCACTCAAGCCAAGCGCAATCGAGGTGATGGCCCCGACCACCACCAGATAAACGCCCAGATCGAAAGACATCACCGTGGCCAGCGGCACCTCAACCCCGAAAACCTGCGGATAGATCCACAATCCGGTCATGAACGGCACACCGGCAAAGGCCGAGATGAGACCGGAAAGGCAGGCCAGCAACAGGCCGCTGCCGGCAATAGAGAGCGGATGCGCCCACAGCGCCCGCCGCACGGCCTGCACACCAAAGGCCATGCCATAAATGGCAAAGCCGGATGCGGCAATCAGCCCGCCAATGAAGCCGCCGCCCGGTTCATTATGGCCACGCAACAGCACAAACAGCGAAAACAGCAGCATAAGCGCGGTAATCAGCGGAGCAACCGTGCGAAAGATCACTGTTTTCATGACGTGATCTCCGAAGCAGGCGGTTGGGGCGCTGCGGCACCTGCCACGCTTGGCCGTCTGGGCGCGCGGATGCGGATCAGGGCCAGAATCGCCAGCCCCGTGACCATGACCACGGCAATCTCGCCCAGCGTATCAACCCCGCGGAAATCGACAATGATCACATTGACCACGTTTTCGCCATGGGCCAGCAGTTTGGAATAGGTGCTGAAAAACCGTGACAGAGTCTGGTCCAGTGGCTGTTCGGTGACGCGCAGCATCATCAGCATCAGGCCCAGCCCGCCCAGAAGCGCCACGGAGCTGTCCAGCACCACCTGCGGCCATGGGCGGTGATCATTGGGATAGAGTTTCAGCCGGGTCATCACCAGCGCCAGAATCACCACCGAGAGCGTTTCAATCATGAACTGGGTGAAGGACAGATCGGGCGCGCCAAACAGCAGAAAAATCACCGAAATGGCAAAGCCCTGAATACCAAGCGATACAATGGCCGTCAGCCGGTTGCGCGAGCGCAGCACAGCATAAAGGCCCATCACCGCAATCAGCAAAAAGGCGGCTTCATACAGCTCGATGTGTGCGGGCAGCTTGGGCAGGGATGGCCATTCAGCAAACACTGCCATGGGCACCCAGAATGCACAGGCCAGAATGATCAGGGTGACAGTGACATACACATCCAGCCGCCCGCCATGAATCACGTTGGTGATGCGGTGGGCGGCTTTGATCAAGCTAGCCAGCAAATGGTCAAAGCCGCGATCCGGTCCCGGTCCCATGGCATCCAGCAGTCGGGCCAGGTGGGTGCGAAGACGATGGAGAGACGAAAACAGCGCAAAGCCAATGGCCATGGTCAGCAAAGACAGGCCCAGTGGCAGGCCGATATGCGGGATGATGCTGATGTCCACCACGCGCGCTTCACCAGCGACCGCGCTGACCATCGGGCTGGAGAAATGCGTATGCAGCAGGCTGGAGAAAATGCCGCCACCAAGGCTGAGAACGGCCAGCACCACCGGCCCCAGCCACAGCAGGGCAGGGCCTTCATGCGGGGGTTGGGGTGTTTGCCGACGCGGCCCGAAAAACGGGGTGAAAGCCAGCGTCAGCCCCACCACCATCATCAACCCATTGCCCGCCACGGCAAGGGTGGTGAACAGCACCGAGCGGATGCCGCCATGGGCCAGAGCGGCATATATTTCTTCCTTGGCCAGAAAGCCCACCAGCGGCGGCAACCCGGCCATGGACAGCCCCGCCAGCAGCGCCGCCATAAAGGTGAGGGGCATGGTTTTGGCCAGTCCGCCCAGGCGGGTGACATCGCGGGTGCCGGTTTCATGATCCAGAATGCCTGCCACCATGAACAATGCGCCTTTGAACAGCGAATGGGCAATCAGATACAGCACGGCGGCTGCGAGTGCATGGGGCGATCCATAGCCGGTCAGCATCACCAGCAGGCCCAGCGATGAGACGGTGGTATAGGCCAGCATCTGTTTCAGATCCGTCTGGCGCACAGCCATGACAGCCCCGACAATCAGTGTGATGCCGCCAAAAAACGGCAGCAGGATTTCCCATGCTGGCGTGCCGCCCAAAACAGGCTGCAAGCGCATCAGCAGATAGACGCCTGCCTTTACCATGGTGGCAGAATGCAGATAGGCCGACACCGGCGTGGGGGCTTCCATGGCATTGGGCAGCCAGACGTGAAAAGGAAATTGCGCCGATTTGGTCAGGGCACCGCCCAGCACCAGCAGCAGGGCGGCCAGATAAAACGGGCTGGCCGTGACAATATTCTGAATATGGAGCAGCATGGAAAGCTGCGTGACGCCAGAAATGTTCCAGATCAGGATCAGCCCGGCCAGCAGGGCAAGTCCGCCGCCGCCGGTGATGATCAGCGCCTGCAAGGCCGCCCGTCGGGACGCTTCCCGCTCGTGATCAAAGCCGATCAGCAGGAAGGAGGTGATCGATGTCAGCTCCCAATAGACAAACAGCATGAGGAAGCTGTCGGAAGCCACCACACCCAGCATGGCCCCCATGAACAGAAAGACAAACGCTAAAAAACGCCCCTGCTGCGGATGCCCTTTCATATAGCCGCCGGAATAGAGAATGATCAGCGTACCAATGCCGGTTATCAGCAGGGCGAAGGTCAGGGATAAGCCATCGAAAAACCATGAGAAACTGAGATTGTAACTGGGCACCCAGGCATAGCCGCCGGTGACTGCGCCGCCCGCGGTGATCTCAGGCAGGAAAGACAGAAAGTGTAAAAATGATGCCAATGGTAGAAGCGCCAGCACCCATGCAGCCTTATGCCCAAGCCGTTTGATCAGCACAGGGGCCAGAACAGCTCCCGCAAATGGCAGGAATAAAGCCAGCAAAGTCATACCGGCGACATCAGCGATCATCTCGTCTCCTGTCGTCATCTGTGGTCGTGCGGACATCTGTCAAGCAGACATTGTTCCGCCGTTCCCTGCGCGAAAACCGGGTTTCTGCACAGGAGGCTTTGCCAGAACGATGATCGGCTGCGGGGACCAGCATCATGATGGCATGTCTTTCGTCGTTCAGGAAATAATGTAAGGTTGTAGCAAAATCCAGTCTTGATGATGTTTTTATCCGCTTTGGGACAGTTTATCGCGTCAAGACACAATCGATTGGCTGTTGGATACCAAGGTTCACGGCTTGCAAGCGACAACAGACATCCTATCTTTGAGAGCCTTGGTATCAGCAAGTCCGAGCAAAGTTCAGGGTTCAGAAAACTTCAGGGAGAGCGTTCATGACCACCCACGCCGTAGAAAAAGTGGAAAAATCCGAGCAGGAATGGCGCGAGCAATTAACGCCGGAGCAATACCGGATCCTGCGCGAACATGGCACCGAACGCCCCTTCACCGGACCGTATTGGAACAGCAACGAGCCGGGGCTTTACCGCTGCGCGGGCTGCAATGCGCCGCTGTTTTATTCCGATACCAAGTTTGATGCGGGCTGCGGCTGGCCAAGCTATTTCGAGCCGGTCACGCCCGGCGCGGTGACAGAATACCGCGATACATCCCACGGCATGGTGCGCACCGAAATCCGCTGTGCGGCCTGCGATGGTCATCTGGGCCATGTGTTTCCCGATGGCCCCAAGCCAACCGGGCTGCGATACTGCATCAACGGCTATTCCATGGTGTTTGAACCGAACCGGACGGGGTCTCATCCCTAATCTTGTATCAACCGGCAAAGCCGTGCAGAGAAATCTCGCACGGCTTTGGGGTGGTTGCGGCTTATGGACTGGTTGAGGATGGAATGGTGATCGGCCCCCAGACAAAATCGTAGGATTTATAGGTTGCGGGCAGGGTATAGGTGCCAACCGGACTTTGGCCCAGACCTGTGAAATTCAGCGCTCCGGTTTTATCAAAACCCGCCGCCGAATGGCACGAGATGCAGGATGAATTGGCAATCGGATCATTGGCATTGATGCGCTCGATGACGGAATTGCCATCAATAATGGCATTGCCGGTTGAGGCCTGCGTGAAGTCGATTTGCGTGGCCTTGAGGCAATAATGATCCCACACAGCGTCCAGCTTGGCTGCGGTGAACAGCGCCTCAAGAGCCGGAGATTTGGTGCAGGCACCATACTGCGTGTTTGGCGTTGTGGTATTCGGCGGAACCGTGGCAACGGCAGCCCCGAATTCATCAAAACAGCCCATGGTATCGCAGCGGCCGGGGTTCAGCTCATGCTCAATGGTCAGCCAAACCCAGTTTGGCGTGAGCTTGGAATTGAGATGCAGCGCCACCAGCGCATAGTCTGTCCCGCTGTCATTGGTGGTGTAGTAGTTTTGAGCAATTTTGTCGGTGGTCATCGTCACACCATTGTTGCTCAGCCAAGTGATCAGATCGCTGAATTTTACCCAGTCTGCCTTGACTTCAATGGATGACTTCGGAAACTGAACGGGTGTTGTGCTGTTGAAATTGGCAACAAGGCCCGCTGTGGTGTTGAGTTTGTTGTTGACAATATAGTCAAACGCCGGGCGATTGCGCCGCACTTCTTCCGCAATGCAGCCTGTTGTGGGGAAATTGGCCGATTTGGCCGCATCGGCATTTGGCACCACGCAGCCACTGCCCGGAATGGGGTTGGCACTGGCCTTGGTTGTACCATGCGCCACCAGACGGCCTTTGGCCAGTCCGCTGAACTGGAAGCGTTGCTTGCCTGCCAGTTTGGCATCGGTGGGCCATGTCGGGTTCTTGTCCTGATAGGTGGTGACATCAGACGCCCAGGTTTCAAATGTCACCGTGCTGCCAC
>CAJYRE010000494.1 GCA_913776675.1 Rhizobiaceae bacterium | reverse complement strand
AGTCGGGCAACCGCGCGGGGCTGGTTGGGACTGCCGAAATAGCCGGTGATCACCGCTTTGACCTCTCCCAGCCATGGGGCACGGATCAGATCGTCAATGGCTTTCTCAAACACATCATCGCCAAAATTCATGCGGGTTGACGGGCCATGGCCGGGATGCCACGGCAAAACCACGGTGGGCATGGACCAGACGGGAAAGCCGAGGCTTTCCAGCGTGAAGGCCACGGCACGATTTCCAACAGAGCCGCGAATGACGTGGCTTGAAATGGCAATAACGGCGCTTGCCGAAGAGTCTGACATGAAGAAATTCCTTGAGGCGTCTGCCAAATCTTACCGCAACACAGCAATGAAGTCAGCCGGTTCCCACGCCTCAACCCCGCTTCTCGTCATCGGCTTTCGAGTTTCGATTGATTTCGGGCATTTGTTGCTGTTCTGTCGATTTTTATCGATATTCATCGAAAAAACCGGAAATTTTCTCAAAAATGTGCCAAACATGTTGGTAATTTCGGCAAAATTCGACGCATTCAGCCAATATTTGAGATTTTTAGTGAGAGTTCTGAAATTATTGCGGATGCAGACTGTCGGTAGAAGACGCAAATCCATTTCGGGAGGAAGTCGTGGTTGCAGGCAAGCGGGTAAAACGGGAACAGCTTTTTGAGTTGACCCGATCGGTATTGGATGAACAGGCTGTCGCGGTGGTCGATCCCGTGGTGTTGTTTGGGCGGGCCAGCGATGACGACCTCCAGCGCTATGACCCGGCCATGCTGGCGCTTGCCGCGCAGCGCGCGCGCCTTGATCTGGAAGGATTTGATGGCCAGACGGCCAAGGTGACCATCGAAACGCGCGAGGATATAACGGTCGGCGGCGCACCTGTCAGTTTGCTGTCGATTGTCGATAACAACAAGCCCTTCCTGTATGATTCAGTCATGGGCGAAGTCACCAGTCAGTTCCGTGACATCCATCTTGCTGTGCATCCCATTTTGGCCAAGGCGGGCGAAAACTGGACCTCTGCTGACAAGGACACCGCGGCCGTTGACCGGATCAGTTACATTCAGGTGCATCTGGCCGCACTGACCCAGGAGCAGGCGGATGGACTGGTTGCCCGACTGGCAACGGTGCTGCAACAGGTGCGCACTGTGGCCGATGACTGGCAGCCGATGCTGGCTCTGCTGAATGGAGCCATTTCCGAGCTGACAGCCCAGCCCGTGATGCGCAGAAAGGCAGAACGAACCGAATCTCTGGCTTTTCTGGAGTGGCTGCGGGATGACAATTTCACCTTCCTCGGCATGCGCGAATATATCTATTCAGGTGAGGGGGCTGACGCCAAAATCGAGCGCGGCAAGGGCAGGGGCCTCGGCCTTCTCTCCGACCCGGATGTTCTGGTGCTGCGGCAGGGCCGCAATGCGGTGACAACCACGCCGGAAATTCTCGCCTTTTTGCAGGGGCCGGACGATTTGATTGTCACCAAGGCCAACGTGAAATCCGTGGTCCATCGCCGCGCCTATATGGATTATATTGGCGTCAAGCGGTTCGATGAGACCGGCAAGGTGATTGGCGAGTTGCGCATTGTGGGCCTGTTTACCGCCACGGCCTATGCCCATTCGGTCAATCACATCCCGCTGCTGCGGGCCAAAGTGGACAAGGTGATCAGTCATTTTGACTTCGATCCGCAAAGCCATTCGGGCCGCATGTTGCAAAACACGCTGGAATCCTATCCGCGTGATGATCTCTTCCAGATTGATGCCGAGCTTTTAGCGCGATTCTGCGAACAGATCACTGATCTGGGCGAGCGTCCCCGTGTGCGGGTTCTGCCGCGTATTGACCATTTCGACCGCTTTGTCTCGCTGCTGGTTTACGTGCCGCGTGAAGAGTATAATTCGCTGGTGCGCGAGCGCATTGGCGACTATTTCGTTAAAGCTTATGACGGTCGCGTCTCGGCCTATTATCCGGCCTTCCCGGAAGGCGGTGTGGCGCGGGTGCATTTCATCATTGGCCGCTCCGAGGGCAAGACCCCGCGTATTCCGCAAGCCAAGCTGGAAGAGGCCGTCAAGGCTATTACCGCACGCTGGGATGATCGCTTTGCAGCACTTGCACCATCCAAGGCACCGAAATTGTCGGTAAGCCGGGCGTTTGAAGATACTTTTACCCCCGAAGAGGTGGTGGCCGATCTGGACCATATTCAGACCAGCCTGTCGGATGCACGTATTGCCATTGCCTTCCACGGTCGGCAGACGGGGCAGGGGCAGGCCCTGTATCTGAAGGTCTTCCATGCGGGCCAGCATCTGCCGTTGTCGCGCCGGGTGCCGCTTTTGGAAAACCTCGGCTTCAGCGTTATCAGTGAGCGCACGTTCGATATTGGTGTGCAGCCTGCCAAGGGTGACGAGCAACATGTTGTGCTGCATGATATGGAACTGGCGGTGCGCCATGGGCAGGCGTTTGATATTGCCCGGCAGGCCAAACGGGTTGAAGAGACATTTCTGGCGGCCTTCACCGGGCTTGTGGACAATGATGCCTTCAACCGGCTGGTGTTAAGTACCGATATGACCGTGGCGCAAGTGTCGGTGTTGCGGGCCTATGCCGCTTATTTGCGCCAATGCGGTTTGGTCTATTCGCTGACCTATATTGCTGAGACCCTCAACAAATATCCGCAGATCACCACCGATCTGTTCAGCCTGTTCCATCATTCCTTTGATCCGAAGGCCTCTGACAAGAGCCGGATACGCAAACTGGCCGAGCTGCGCGAGCAGATCGAAACGGCGCTGGCCGGTGTGCCAAGCCTTGATGATGACCGCATCCTGCGGCGCTATCAGAATGCCATTGATGCCACGCTGCGCACCAATTATTTTCAAGGCGCATCCGATGGCGTCAAACCCATGCTGGCCTTCAAGTTTGATCCGCAACAGCTGGATGGCCTGCCGCAGCCAAAACCGTTCCGCGAAATGTTTGTTTATGGCACTGAGGTCGAGGGCGTGCATCTGCGTTTTGGCAAGGTGGCGCGTGGCGGCTTGCGCTGGTCGGACCGCGCACAGGATTACCGCACCGAAGTGCTGGGCCTTGTCAAAGCCCAGCAGGTGAAGAATGCGGTGATTGTGCCGGTGGGGGCCAAGGGTGGCTTTTATCCACGGCAATTGACGGGGGTTACCAACCGCGAGGACTATTTGCGTCTGGGTCGTCAGGCCTACATGACCTATATCCGCACGCTGCTGTCGATTACCGACAATATTCAGGACAGTCAGGTGGTCCCGCCGAAGGATACCGTCCGGCTGGATGGCGATGATCCCTATTTCGTCGTGGCAGCCGACAAGGGCACGGCTACCTTCTCTGATACCGCCAATGGCTTGGCGCGCGATGCCGGTTTCTGGCTGGATGATGCCTTTGCCTCGGGCGGCTCTGCGGGCTATGACCACAAGAAAATGGGCATTACCGCCCGTGGCGCGTGGGAAGCCGTCAAGCGGCACTTCCGCGAGATGAATATCAATATCCAGACCACGCCGTTCTCGGTGGCGGGTGTGGGCGATATGTCCGGCGACGTGTTTGGCAATGGCATGTTGCTGTCGCGCAAGATCCGGTTGATTGCCGCCTTTGACCACCGCGATATTTTCATTGATCCCAACCCGGATATGGAAAAATCCTTCCAAGAGCGCAAGCGTATGTTTGGCCTGCCGCGTTCGAGCTGGCAGGAT
>CAJYRE010000493.1 GCA_913776675.1 Rhizobiaceae bacterium | reverse complement strand
TGCGGTGTCTCAATGGGCATCAATATGGATCAGGCCGACAGGCTCTTTCGCGCCGACCGCCTTCAGAATCGAAGAGGTGATCGAATGGTCGCCGCCAACGCTGAGGGGCCGCACACCTGCTTTGACCAGCCGATGATAGAAGGCCTCAATATCCGCATGGCAGCGGGCGAGGTCGTAACGGCTCTGCAAAGGCACATCGCCAATGTCAGCAATTTTAGCCTGACTCATGGGCGAAACGCGAAGCACATGGTCATAAGGCCCGATGCGCTCCATGCTCCGAAGAGCCCGCGGCCCGAAACGGCTGCCGTTACGGTTGGTCACGCCAAGATCCATCGGAACGCCGACAAGGGCAATATCCAGACCGCCGAAATCGTCACTCTGGGCTGCGTCCGGCATCGGTGGGGCATCCAGCAGCGTTGGAATTCCGGCGAAAGGCCATTTCCGCTTGTCACCATCCGTAAATTGCGCATTGGCAACATCACGGAAATGCGGATCGAAAATGTCGCCGCCTGCGGCATTGCCGTATTTTTGGCGCAGCGCTTCAAGGTGCAGCTTGTCGGTCATGGTGTTGTCTCCTGATCAATGGCATCGATCATAAAGAGCATGGATGACGACTTACTTCTGATTTTACCGAAATGATTGCCTGTCAAATCCCTATGTACTTCTTGGGCATGATGATTGAGCATCCCTTCTCCATGCTTGGCATCGACAGCATCTTGTGTGCGTTTTGCAAAACGCGCGGCGCTGTAAAACTCTTCGGAGCTTATATAAATGAATGCAATTCGCAGGGCGCTGGCCGACGCGACACTTTATCCATTCTGGCTCGACAACGTGCTTGCGCCTTCCAGTGAGATGCATCTCGTTGGACGTGCAGATGCGGATCTTGTGATTGTCGGAGGCGGGTTTACGGGCCTGTGGTCTGCCATTTTGGCCAAGCAGGCCAATCCTCGGCGTGATGTGGCAATTATCGAGGCTGGCAAGGTGGGGCACGGTGCTTCCGGCAGGCCGGGCGGCATTGTTTCCACCTCTGTGATGCATGGTCTTTCCAACGCCAACCGGATTTTTCCCAATGATTTGCCAGCGCTTGAGCGCCTGGGCAAGGCCAATCTGGACGGCTGGACCAAAACCATCGAAGAGCATCAGATTGATGCCGATCTCGAATGGTCGGGAGAGATGACGGTTGCCATCGGGGCGTCAGGGATGGACGAACTTCAGGAAGAGTTCGAACTGGCGCAAAAATACGGCCATAACGTTGTGCTGATGAACCGTGAGCAAACGCAGGCAGAAGTGGCGTCTCCCCTGTTTGATGGTGCGATGTGGTCAAAGGAACGCAGTGGTACGGTGCATCCGGCCAAGCTGGCCTGGGGGCTGAAACGCACAGCGCTCAGCCTCGGTGTGCGGATTTATGAACACACGCCAATGACTGGCGTGGAAGACAATGGTGGAACAATCACCATTGTGACCCATGATGGCCGCATCAAAGCGCCGCGGGTTCTTTTTGCAACCAATGCCTGGAATGCCGGGCACAAGCATATCAAAAAGCGGATTGTATCGGTCCGCGACCGGGTGCTGGCCACCGAACCCCTGACCGAAGAGCAGCTTGCCCGGCTCGGCTGGAAAAACCGCCAGGGTATTTACGATACCCGCACACAGTTGAATTATATGCGGCTGACCCGCGATAACCGGATTATCTTTGGCGGTCGTGTCGGCTACTTCTTCAACAACAACACCGATCCGGCACAGGATCGCAAGATAGAAACCTACGACCGTCTGGCGGGCTATTTCTTCAATACATTCCCGCAGTTGGGGGATGTGAAGTTTACCCACGCATGGTCTGGTCCAATTGATCTCACCATGCGGCTTGCGGTTCATTTTCAGCGCTATTACGGCGGAAAAGGGGTTTACGCGGGCGGCTATTCCGGTTTTGGCGTGACGGCAACCCGCTTTGGTGCCTCGATTGGTCTTGATATTCTGGATGGCAAAAGCAGCCCGGACCTCAATCTTGATTTTGCCAGAACCTTGCCAAACTGGATTCCGCCGGAGCCGTTTCGCTGGATCGGTGCAAAGGCAACCATGTATGCGCTGGACGAGGTGGACCAAAAGGGCGGTTGGCGCAAACTCTGGATCAGCATGGTTCATAAAATGGGGTTCCCACTGTGATGACGACATTCTTCTGCCCACAGCATCTGGATATGGCCGCTGATCTTCTGGATCGCGCGCAAAGCGTTTTCATCAACGGGCGCTGGCAAAAAGGTGGTGGTGCGACGCCGATTGCTGCGGTTGATCCCTCAACGGGTGAGATTTTTGCGCAATTTCTGCCGGCTTCCAAAGAGCAGGTGGGGGAGGCGGCACAGGCCGCAGCGCAGGCTTTTGCCACATGGCGGCAGACCAGCGGCGCTGAACGTGCGGTCCTTCTGCGGGCGATTGCACGCGGATTGCAAGCGCGAAAGCCCCAGCTTGTGGCTTTGCAGATGCTCAACAACGGCAAGCCACGGTTTGAGGCCGAGATTGATGTCGATGATGCGTCGGCCACATTTGATTACTATGCCGATCTGGCCGATGGTCTGGATGCGCAGCAGGGGCAAGCTGTGGCGCTGGCGCAAGATGGCCTGCAAGGGGCAACTTCTTTCGAGCCGCTGGGGCCGGTTGCATTGATTGTGCCGTGGAATTTTCCCATGGTCACCACCGCCTGGAAACTGGCACCAGCGCTGGCGGCGGGCTGTACGGCGGTTTTGAAACCGTCTGAATTCACCACTTTGGCGGAATTGGTCTATGGCGACCTGGCAATCGAAATCGGACTTCCTGCCGGAGTGCTGAATATTGTGCCGGGGGCGGGTGACATAGGTGCTGTTTTGTGTGCCGACAGGCGTTTCCGCAAGATTTCGTTTACGGGTTCGAATGCGACCGGAGGCCGCGTGATGGCAGCGGCAGCCCAGCGCGTTGTTCCCGTATCGCTGGAATTGGGTGGAAAATCGCCTATTGTCATCCTTGAAGATGCGGACATCGCGCAAGCCGTGGA
>CAJYRE010000492.1 GCA_913776675.1 Rhizobiaceae bacterium | reverse complement strand
ACCCGCCCGCCCGACAACACCCCCAGCGCCCGCCCGCAGCACACCCGCCGTAAGCCCGTTTAACAAGCCTCAGGAGTAATCCGATGCTGCAATGGCTGGTGCAACAACTGGGCCTGTGGAGCTGGTGGATTGCAGGCCTTGCCCTGCTGGCACTGGAAATGGCCATGCCGGGCATGTTTCTGGTGTGGTTTGGCGTTGGCGCGCTGGCCACCGGCCTTTTATCCCTGCTGTTCTGGGGCGAACCCTTCTGGCCATGGCAGGCGCAGTTTCTCAGCTTTGCCCTGTTGTCCGTGGGGGCAATTTTGCTGGGCCGCAAGCTGGTGCGTTCTGACGCTGACCGCAGTGATGAGCCCTTGCTCAACCGCCGCACGGAAAGCCTTGTTGGGCGCACAGCCGTTCTGGAAGACGCCATAAGCGAGGGGCGTGGCCGCATCAAGCTGGATGGCACCTTCTGGCCGGTGATCGGACCTGACCTTGCAGCGGGCACACGGGTGAAAGTGGTGAGCGCCAACAAGAATGATCTGACGGTGGATATTGCCTGACAGGATCAGGCAATCGTGGACTCAAGCCACACCAATCCGCAACAGATCGTGGAAATGCACAATACCAATTGGCATTCCGGCATCATCGGTCACGAACAGCGCACCAATATTGTGTTTGTTCAACATGGCCATGGCGCTGGTGGCCAAGGTGTTATGCGACACCGTTTTCGGGTTGCGGGTCATGACCTGCTCCACCTGACGCTCACCCAGATTGCGGGCAAGGTAACGGCCAATATCGCCATCGGTGATAATGCCCACCAGACGGCCAGACACATCGACAATGCCCACACAGCCAAAGCGTTTCTCGGCCAGAACAGCAACGGCGTCTGGCATGGTCGTGCCTTCCGGCACCAGCGGCACCGCATCGCCCACATGCATCATGTCACCCACATGGGTCAGCATGGCACCCAGCTTGCCGCCGGGATGGAAAACCTTGAAATCTTCCGCGCCAAAACCACGCGCTTCCAACAGCGCCAGCGCCAACGCATCCCCCATGGCCATCTGCATCATGGTTGAAGTGGTGGGTGCCAAACCATGCGGACACGCCTCCTGCACCTTGGGCAGCAGCAGCACAATATCCGCCTCACGCCCCAGTGTCGAAGTCTCACCCGCCGTAATGGCAATCAGCGGAATGGAAAAACGGCGCGTGAACGAGATAATGCCTTGCAGCTCGCTGCTCTCCCCTCCCCAGGACAGGGCAATGACCACATCATCACCGGCAATCATGCCAAGATCGCCATGATTGGCTTCTGCGGGATGAATGAAAAAGGCGGGCGTACCTGTGGAGGCGAAGGTGGCGGCAATTTTGCCCCCCACATGATGGCTTTTGCCCACGCCAGTCAAAATCACCCGTCCAGAGCTTGCACCAATGGTCTTGATGGCCTGACAAAACGGCTCCGCCAGCGCGCCGGAAAGCGCCTGTTCCAGCGCCGCAAGACCGCTCTGCTCGGTTGCCACCACACGCAAGGCCGTTTTCACGGCTGTTGCCTCGACGAGTTTTACATCCAGCTTGTTCATGGCATGTCCCATAGCGCCAACCGGCCGTTCTGTCCATTCACCTTGATCCTCCTGCGACGAAAAGCGAAGGCGTAGACAGGGCGGTCCACACATCATAACGAATAATTAACCATGGCAATTTACGTTTCGGTAATAACAGACCGTTCTGAAACGAGCCGCAATGACAGATCGCCCCACAGCAGCAGGCTTCAGGCACCAGCGCGCCCACCTTTGTGCGCTGATGGCAAGCTGTGCGCTGATCGGGCTGGCAGCGCCAACATCGGGCATGGCGCAGCAGGCTCCGACCCTGCAAGGCCTGCGGGGAACCACCACAAGCGTGCCGGATACATCCACCGCCGCTCCAGCACAAACCACACCGCGACGGGAGACAGATGAGGCCGCGATTGCCCTGGATGATGACAGTTTGCGCCGCATCACCAATGACGCACTGGATGCCAAACGCATCAATCTGCGGCAATCGCCGATGGATGATCGACGGGCGCTGAAAAAAACCAATGACGATGGCACCGGCATTCGCCTTGGCACCATGATTTTGCGGCCGGAAGTGTCGCAAGGCATCAGCGTTGAGCGCAAATCCGACAGCAGCGGCAATCGCCAGAACACCACCTATTGGGACAACGGGCTGAAAGGTACGCTTACCTCCGACTGGTCGCGCCATGAATTGAGCGTCACAGGCAATGGCACATGGCGGCAAAAAATTGCCGGAGATAGCGATAATGACCCCTCTGGTCGGGTGGATGCCACGCTACGGCTGGATCTTGCCGATGATATGGCCGCCCGCCTCACCACTGGCTATGGCTTTAGCCGCGAAAGCAGCACCGACCCCAACGCCATCAGCAATGCTTCGGTACAGTCCGGCGTCCATCAATACAGCGCCGGTGCGGTTTTATCGCGCGATCTTGGCAGGCTCAGAGGCTCGGTGGGTATCGAGTTCCAGCGCTGGACCTATACGGATGCCCGGTTGAGCGACGGCAGCCTCCTGTCCAACAGCGACCGTGATCGCAATGCCGTGACCGTTTCTTCACGGCTGGGCTATGAAATTTCTCCAGCTCTAGCCCCGTTTATCGAGGTCTCGGCCGGAAAAACCAATTATGATCAACGCTTCGATAGCGCTGGCTATCAACGGTCTGGCAATATTTATGGGGCGAAAGCCGGAATTGCCTCTGATTTTGGCGAAAAACTGCGTGGCGAATTTGCTGTCGGTTACAAACACGCCAGCTTTGAGGACAGCCGACTGGATGGCATGGGAGCCATGACGCTGGATAGCACCATCAACTGGTCACCACATCGTGGCACCGATGTGGCGCTTGGTCTTGGCACCTCCATTGAACCCTCCACAACGGCTGGCATCAGCGGAGATGTCGCCTATGCCCTTACCGCCGCCGTCACCCATGAATTGCGCGAAAATCTCGTTGCCCGCCTGTCTGGTGGCACCACCTGGCGGAATTATCAGAACGCATCTCAGCTCAATAGCCTGTATTACACGGCAGGTGCCGGGCTGACCTATCATCTCAGCCGCTCTCTCGATCTCACCGCCGATCTGACATGGGAGCGCACACGCAGCGACGATGGCTCCAACAGCCGCTCCATCACCGCCGGCATTGGCCTGAAACTGAAGCGATAAAAAAAGCCGCCGCCTGACAGACAAGGCGACGGCTTTTATGTCTAGGGCATTTCAGTGTTTCTCGGAAACACTGAAATGCTCTAACTCTTTGTTTTCACGCATTTCCGGACGGAAAACCGCTATGCACTTTTCCTGAAAATGCTCTAAAGCGTCAAATTACTTCAACGCTGCCAGCAAGGCCTTCAACGGCTCTTCGATCTGCCCACGAATGTCATCGCGCTCAATGGCAAAAGCCACGTTGGCAAGGATGAAGCCATCCTTGGCACCACAGTCAAACGTATCGCCCTTGAAGTGGTAGCCTGCAAATTCCTGCTGCTTGGCCAGCTTGAGCATGCCATCGGTGAGCTGGATTTCATTGCCAGCACCGCGTTCCTGCGTTTCCAGAATCGAGAAGATTTCCGGCTGCAGGATATAGCGGCCATTGATGAAAAAGTTCGAAGGTGCGGTGCCCTTGGCAGGTTTTTCCACCATCTGGGTGATCTTGAAACCACCGTCCAACTGTTCGCCAACGCCAACAATGCCGTATTTATGGGCCTGATCCGGGGCGCATTCTTCCACGGCGATGATATTGCCGCCGGTCTTGTTGTACAGCTCCACCATGCCCTTCATGCAGCCCTTTTCGCCACGCATGATCATGTCAGGCAGCAAAACGGCAAAAGGATCATTGCCAACAATATCACGCGCACACCACACAGCATGGCCCAGACCGAGCGGCTCCTGCTGACGGGTGAAGCTGGCGGAACCGGCCTTCGGCAGCAGATCATTCAGCAGCGTCAATTCAGCATTCTTGTTGCGGGCCTTCAGCGTCTGTTCCAGCTCGAACTGAATATCGAAATAGTCTTCGATCACCCCTTTGCCGCGCCCGGTGACAAATACAAAATGCTCGATGCCCGCTTCAGCGGCCTCATCAACCACATATTGAATTACCGGCTTGTCAACAACGGTCAGCATTTCCTTTGGCACAGCCTTGGTGGCTGGCAAAAAGCGCGTGCCAAGACCGGCGACAGGAAAGACGGCCTTACGAAGTTTTTTCTGTTGTCCCACACATTCCTCCTGGAGGATCATATCGCGTGCGATAAGCGCACATTGCCCGATTACTAAAGAATTACGAAGAATTTGCAAATCGATTTACGATTTTCTTAAATTGGTAAAGAATTTGTTGAGAGTATGGTCATAGGTTGAGATACTCACGCCATTTTCCCTTTGGCAGGCACACACCAACAACGGATTTGAACACCAATGACAAGAGATCGCTTCCGGTTTATTCCGGCGCTGGCTGTTTCCATCATGGTTGCCTTCATGCCGCTTCAGGCAAAGGCTGATGCCAATTTTCGCAACTGGATCAGGAACTTCTATCCTGTCGCAGCCGCAAAAGGCATCACGGCCACCACCTATAACCGTGCCTTTGCCAAGGTGAGTGAGCCAGACCCGGAGGTTTTGCAAAAAGCTGCCTATCAGCCGGAGTTCAAATCCAACGTCTGGGATTACATGGACAGCCGCGTCAATCCCTATACCGTCAAGATCGGGCGAGAAATGCTGGCCAAGCATGGCCGCACTCTGGCAGCGCTGGAAAAACATTTTGGCGTGGACAAGCATATTCTGCTGGCCATCTGGTCGATGGAGAGCAATTACGGTGCCATTCTGAACAAGGATGACCGCCTGCATTATGTGCCGCAAGCCTTGGCAACTCTGGCCTATGCCGATCCCAAACGCGCCGGTTTTGCCAAGAAACAGTTGATCGCCGCCCTCCAGATTATTCAGAATGGTGACGTAGCTCCCAAAGACATGACGGGATCATGGGCGGGGGCCATGGGCCACACGCAATTTATCCCCACCAGCTACCTGCTCTATGCCGTCGATGCCGATGGCAATGGCCACAAAGACATCTGGAATTCCATTCCCGATGCCTTGGCCACCTCTGCCAATCTTCTGGCGAAAAATGGCTGGCAGAGCGGTGAAACCTGGGGCTATGAAACAGTGGTGCCCGCAGGCGGCGGCCACTATGCTGGCAAAACCCTCACCCTTGCCCAATGGCAGAAACTGGGTTTCGTGCGGGCCAATGGCAAGGCGTTTCGCAATCCCGGCCAGCGGGCGCAATTGAAATTGCTGGCGGGTGCGAATGGTCCGGGCTTTTTGATGACCTCGAACTTCTTCACCATCAAAAAATACAATGCCGCCGATACCTATGCGCTGGCGGTTGGTCTTCTGGCGGATGAAATTGCCGGTTATGGCGGGATGCAGCAAAAATGGCCACGCCCCAGCGGTACGCTGGACATCAAGGAAAAATTCGAGCTACAAACCCGCATGAAAGCGCTTGGCTATTACAGCGGCGAAGTTGATGGCAATTTTGGCTCTGGCTCGAAGGCCGCCATTGCCGCCATTCAAAAGCGGGTTGGCTTGCCACAGGATGGTGAGCCTTCAAAAACGCTGCTTGATGTTTTGCGCCGGCACTGATGATGACCTGCCGGGAAAGAGCAAACAGAGTGATGCATCGGCTGATAATCCTGTTTCTGGCGGTTGCGTTGACCGCAACGACCCTGCCTGATGGGGCCGTGGCACAGGACTATCCTCATCGTCGCACCCTTCTGGATTGGCTGTTTGGCTCCCCGGCTCCACAGCCACCCCGCTCTCCTGCGCAGCGCCTGTACGAACCGCAGCAACCCGTGCCGCGCAGTCGCAAAAAAACCACGCCTGCCTCACGCGCAACTGCGGCAAGCCCAAACCCGCGTGCAGCCTCGCGGCCTGCAAGCAGCCCCAAGCCTGCGGCGACGGCCAAGATCGACAATGCCCGCAAAATTCTGGTGATCGGTGATTTCTTTGCCAACGCTTTGGGCGACGGCTTGAGCGAAGCCTTTGAAGATGCCCCCGGCACTCGCATTGTTACCAACAGCAACGGTTCATCAGGCTTGGTGCGCGATGATTATTTTGACTGGCGCAAGCAATTGCCCAAAATGCTGGATGAGGTCAAACCCGCCATTGTCGTGGTCGCAATCGGCACCAACGACCGTCAGCAGATGACGGCCAGTGGCGGCGAACAGCGCTTTCCCTCGGATGGCTGGTGGAAGGAATATGAAAAGCGGGTTGATGCCGTGGTTAAAACCATCACGGCCCGCAAAATTCCGCTGATCTGGGTGGGCCTGCCGCCGGTGAAATCGGCCGACATGTCGGCGGATCTGGAAAAGTTCAACCTGTCCTATCGTAAAATAACCGAACAGGCCGGAGGAGAGTTTATCGACATCTGGGATGGTTTTGTCGATGAAAACGGGGCCTTTGTGCTGACCGGCTCGGATGTCAACGGCCAGCAGGCGCGTTTGCGCGGTCCTGATGGCATCAGTATGACCGATGCCGGCAAACGTAAAATGGCTTTTTATCTGGAAAAATCCGCCCGCAAATATCTGGGTGACATGGCAAGCCCCGGCCTTGTGCGGCTGGATGCCACCAGCCTGCCGGAATTGACCAATCCGCAACCACCCAAAGACAATCCCGACAGCACCCCGCCGCTGAAAATTTCAGACCCGGCGCTGGATGGCGGCAGCCAACTGCTGGGTGGCAAGACAACATCCCCTGCCAACAAAACGCCCTCGCCGCGTGACCTGCTTGTCACCACCGGCATCATGCC
>CAJYRE010000491.1 GCA_913776675.1 Rhizobiaceae bacterium | reverse complement strand
CGATTCCAAGCGCTTTCTTGGCTATTCCATTGACTGGAAATAATATTTTGGCGGTACGCCGCCAAAAATTCAGGGCCTTGCCTGCATTATTTGCTTTAAGCGTTCATCTGAAACAGCTTCACGCAAGGCCCATTTCATAATCTTCTCACACGACGATCGAATGGGGACTCTGGTATGAGCCTTTCAGGCAGCATGAATACAGCCGTATCTGGTTTGCAGGCTCAGGCCAGCAAGCTCAGCACAGTTGGTGATAACGTCGCCAACTCCGACACAACGGGCTATAAGCGGGTGCAGACTGCTTTTTCCAGTCTGGTTGTGGGTTCTGCCGGCAGCGGCAGCTACAATTCTGGCGGTGTGCAAAGCACGACCATCCAGACCATTTCGCAGGCTGGTTCCTATCAGTCCACCACATCGGGTACCGATCTTGCCATTCAGGGCAGCGGTTATTTTGTTGTACAGGATTTGACCGGGAATATTTTCCTGACACGCGCCGGTGACTTCACCGCCGATAAAAATGGTCATCTTGTCAATTCGGCAGGCTATACCCTGATGGGCTATTCCTATGCCAATGGTGTTCCGGCTTCGGTTATCAACGGCTTTGAAGGATTGGTTCCGGTCAAGGTCAAGGATGATACCCTTTCAGCCACGGCAACCACGTTGGGTACCCTCAAGGGCAATCTGAATTCCAATACCAAAGCGATTGCCACGGGCGCTAAAACCCCTGCGGATAATAATGCGGCGTCTGTCTATAGCTATAAAAGTTCGGTGGTGGCTTACGATACTCTCGGCAATGCCAACCAGTATGACATTTATTATACCAAGACAGATGACAATACCTGGGATGTGGATGTTTTCCGCACCTCTGAGGCCACGGCGTCTACGAACTTCCCTTACACCAATGGTTCGCTTGGCCACACAACACTGAATTTCAATCCGTCCAATGGCAAGGTGACCAGTGGCGGAAGCTTGAGCTTCACGGATGGTTCACTCAATCCCACCCAGACCATTACGCTCGACATGACCAGCATGACGCAGCTTGGTGCTGACAATGCCTCGACCGGAACTGTGAACGGCAACAAGGCCAGCTCGTCTGCATCGGTGGCGGTGGATACGAACGGCAATATTGTTGCAACCTACGGCGACGGCACAACCAGCAGCCTTTACAAGGTGGCGATGGCAACGGTTGCAAGCCCTGATAATCTCAAGTCGATTACAGGCACGGCCTATCAGGTCACGGCAGACGCTGGCACGGTTGTGGTTGGTTTCGCAAACACGGGTAGTTTCGGCAAAATCAACGCCAAGACACTGGAATCGTCCAACGTGGATCTGGCATCCGAATTGACCAATATGATCCAGTCGCAGCGCAGCTATAGCGCCAATTCCAAGGTGTTCCAGACGGCTTCCGATATGATGGACACGCTGATTGGTTTGAAGCGTTAAACATAGCAATGTAAAGGCAGTATCATGACGCTTTCGTCTACAATGAACACGGCAAAAGGAATTTTGAACAATACCAGCACGCAGTCGCAGGTAGTGTCCAAGAATATTTCCAATTCCCAAAACTCAAGTTACGTAAAGCGTGATGCTGTCACAGTCATGAACTCCACGGGCGGTGCGAACGTTAAAATCGTCCGTGCAGATGATCCTATTTTACAAAAGCAAATGCTGGCGGGGCAATCGCAAGCCAAGGGTCAGGAAACGCTGAATACAGGGCTGGATCAATTGAAAGCCCTGCTCGGCGGCAATAAATATGAGTTGTCTCCAGCAACAGCCATCACCAAGCTGGGCACTGCGTTGCAATCCTATGCGGCGCAGCCCAGTGAGCTGTCTCTGGCGCAAACGGCGGTCAGTGCTGCACAGGATGTGGCGACATCCATCAATACGACAACGCAAGGCATCAGCACAGTCCGGGCTCAGGCAGATGCTGCGATCAAAACCGGCGTTGACAAGCTGAACGACCTTTTGTCGCAATTTCAAACGGTGAATGATGCTGTCATCAAGGCATCTGCCTCTGGCGGTGACCCGAATGATGCACTGGATCAGCGCGATCGGCTGGTTTCCGATATTTCCCAGCTTGTGGGCGTTTCAACAGTAAGCCGCGATGGCGGCGACATGGCGCTCTACACCAATGATGGCACGGTGCTGTTTGACAAGCTACCGCGCACGGTAAACTTTGCCGCCACGTCAGGCTACGGTGCTTCCACGGTGGGCAATCCCGTTTATATCGATGGTGTTCCGCTGAAAGCAGGAGCGGGTGGCAATACCACGGCACAGGGGTCGCTGGCTGCCAACCTTCAGATACGTGATGTGATTGCGCCGCAGTTTCAAAGCCAACTGGATGAAACATCTCGCGGTTTGATTACGATGTATTCCGAAACGGAAAAAACATCGGGTGGCAACCCCATGCCAGGCCTCTTTACCTGGTCAGATGGCACCACACCCACGTCTGGTACGGTCATAAACGGAATTTCCGAATCCTTTAAAGTCAATCCGGCTTACATCAAGGATCAGGGTGGCAACCCTGCTGCTCTGCGAGACGGTGGCGTCAATGGCGCTAACTACAAGTGGAACACGGATAATAATCCCAGCTATTCCACCTTGCTCGACAGCTACGTGAAAGCCACAGATGCCAAGATTGATTTTGATGGTTCGGTTGGCTTGGCCACATCTTCGACAGTGAATGATTATGCTTCCAGTTCTATCGGCTGGCTGGAGGCCTATCGTGCAACGGGCGAATCGGCCAGTGAAACCAAAGCGGCCTTGCAACAGCGGGCAACCGAAGCATACCAGAACAAAACCGGCGTCAACCTCGATGAGGAGCTATCGAAGATGCTGGACATTGAACAGTCCTACAAAGCATCGACCAAGCTGATCAATGCGGTTGATGAGATGTTGAAATCGCTCCTGGGGATCGCATAAGTCATGAAGACATCAAGCATATCCAGTCTGACCGTTCAAAATGCCATGCGTTTGACCATCAGCGATGCGCAAAGGCAATTGTCGGATTCGCAAAAGGAAGTCACCACCGGCCAATATGCCGATGTGGGGACGGCGCTGGGTGGCAAAACAGCCAATGCGGTGGATTTGACAAGTGATTCTATGCGCCTGCAAAATCTGATCGGCACGAATGCCATTGCCGAGACGCGGCTGGATGCTTCGCAAAGCGCGCTTGAGCAAATTGCAAATTCGGCCGAAAAGATTCAGCAGGCCTTTGTTGGACTTGGAACCAGTACGGATAGTACCGCGCTGAATTCGGCCAAGAAGTCCGTCAAAGACGCGATGGATTCTTTCATCTCTGCGGCCAATACGTCGGCGAATGGCGAGTATTTGTTTGCGGGTGTGAACACGGATGTAAAACCGCTTTCAGATTACAATGCTGTGGCATCGGACGGGTCTCTGTCGCCTGCCAAGCAGGCCTTCAATCAGGCGTTCTTTTCCACGTTTAATATGCAGCCGAGCGATCCGGGTGTTAGCAATATCTCCGCAGATGACATGACCAAGTTCATGACAGATACGCTGGAGCCGATGTTCACGGGTCCAGACTGGAAAACCAACTGGTCTGCGGCTTCCGATGACACGATGAGCAGCCGGATCAGCAAAAATGAACTGGTTCAAAGCTCTTCATCGGC
>CAJYRE010000490.1 GCA_913776675.1 Rhizobiaceae bacterium | reverse complement strand
GGTCTGGCGTCAAGCCTTGCCAACGTGGTGCCACCACGCCCGAACCTCTGCCCGAACGGCGGGTTTGAAAACGGCCTTGCGGGCATTGATGGCAGCAAGATCGGCACAGGGGCATGGCCACTGACCGTTAGCACCAATATGTGGGGTCGCAGTGTAGCTCTCAATGGACCTTATCCAGATGGCACCTACGCCATCACATGGCCGGCGTTTGGGGTTACAGTTGGCTATAATTACACGATTTCAGGCGATGCGGTGCTGTTTGCCACAGGCGGCATCGTGCGCTTTGACCTGATGTGGCTGGATGCGTCTGGCAATATTCTCTCTTATAGCCCCTCAAAATCACGCGGCTATGGCAATTTTGACGATAGTGCCGCTGGCCGTCAAAGCATGGCCATCACGGTAACACCGCCAAGCGGGGCCGTGTCTGCCCGGCTGCGCTGTATTTTTGAAAATGTCACGGGTGCCACGGCGCTGTGTGCAAGGTTGGCAAAGGTGGAGCAGGGTGGCTTGCCTGCTACGGCGTATACACCGCCCGCAGGCAAGCCCAAGCAATCGGCACTCTACACATACATCAATAATGACACATTCTTCATACCGGAGGGTGTGTACAGCATCCGCTGCTGCGTGTGGGGTGGCGGCGGCGGTGGTGGTGGCGCTGGGGCCAATGCTGCAGGCGGTGGCGGCGGTGGTGGCGGATATGCCGAGGGCGTGATGTCGGTTACACCAGGCCAGATCTACGCAATTACGGTTGGTCAGGGCGGCGCGGGCGGAGGAGCTGGCGGCGGCAATGGCGGCAATGGCGGGACATCATCGGTTGGCGGCCTTTTGACGGCCACCGGTGGTCTGGGTGGATACGGTGCTGCAAGTGGCTATGCCAATGGCCGGACTGGCGGCGGCGGTGCTGGTGGGCAAATACAGGTGCCCGGTCAGGCTGGCCAAAGGTCGTTATCGCAACGCGATCCGCAAAACAGCGATGGCATCGTTTATGTTGCTGGTGCGGGTGGTGGCTCATTTGGATCAGGCCCGACTCACATGCTCTATGGATCATCAGCAGGCTGGGCAGGTTGGTCGTATGGCACGGGCGGCAGCGGGGCGGCAGGCAATGGCTCGGCTGGATATTCGGGTGGCGCGGGCGGTGCTGGGCTGGTTGCAATCTATTTTTGAGGATCATATGACAAATTATGCACGCATACAGGCTGGTCTTGTTGTTGAGATAATCGATACCGATCAGCCGATTGATGAGATGTATCATCCCGATATTGCGGCCTCTATTTTAGAGGTTGAGGATGATGTTGAGGTCGGTTGGTCTTATGCAGAGGCGGATGGGTTTAAAGCCCCCACAGGCGCAGCGCCCACGCCAACACCTGAGCAAATCCGCGCAGCCATGCCTGCCCTGTCACCCCGCCAGTTCTGGCTTGCGGCTTCGCGCATCAACATCACCAAGGCCGATGTGCTGGCGCAGGTAGACGCGCTGACCGACAAGCAAGCGGCCTCTGACCTGCGGATTGAGATCACCGAAACGGTGAGCTTCCAGCGCAGCAATCCGGCAATTGATCAACTGGCGACATTGCTTGGCATTCCCCCGGAGCAATTGGACAGCCTCTGGACTTGGGCCGCAGGGTTCTAAAGTTTGTCAGGGAACCGTGGAATCCGGTTTTCCCGAACAGACAAACTAAAACAAAAGAGAAAACCTGTCGCAGTGATCCTGTTCACCGCGACAGACTTTATCCAAACCTCAGGGTGAGCCAACACCCCGACAATGAGCCTTCATCGAAAACATTCTTCGAAGCCGTTTTGACAGCAGTTCCGGAATTTTCATTTTTCCGGTTTTGCGTGTCAAAATTCCGGAAGTCCGCGGCGCGCTACAAATACAAAAATGAAGGGATGGTGGGCCCGGAGGGACTCGAACCCCCAACCAAGCGGTTATGAGCCGCCGGCTCTAACCATTGAGCTACAGGCCCGTCTGGACATAAGCCAGAGGTTGGCGATGGCAATGGTACCAGCGCTTCGGGTTGATGCTCTAGCGGAAAACCTTTTGTTCGACAAGTCTTTGCCGCATTACCTTCACAATAGCTTGCGCATTATCCAAGGTTCTTACAGCATGTCATGAAAACCTGATTTTTGCTCATGGCATGGGTCCAAACAACAGCAGAGCATGTGGACGTGCCTTATCAAGAGCGCCATATCGTTTTCTGCGAAGCTGATGGGAGAAACGACATGGCGAATTTTGTGATGAAACGGCGCATTGGGCAGGCAGGTGTTTTTCTGGCTTTGTTGGGTGCGGCCTTGCCGGCCATGGCGGCGCAAGAGGCCCCAGCCGAAGCGGTGATCAATGTATCCGGCGAGGGGGAGGCGACGCTTGCACCCAATATGGCCATTTTGCAGCTTGGTGTGGTGAGCGAAGATGATGTGGCGGCTGCGGCCTTGAAGGATAACAATGCCTCCATGGCCAAGGTTTTGAAGATGCTGGAAGATCAGGGTGTTGCCGAGCGTGACATCCAGACGGCGGGTTTTGATGTTGAACCCCGCTATCGTCAGGTTTCTGAAGGCAAGAAACAAAATGACACGCCTCAGATCAACGGTTATCGCGTCAGCAATGGTTTGACGGTGCGGGTGCGCGATCTCTCCAAATTGGGCAGCGTTATTGATGCATCTGTTCAGCTTGGCGTTAATCAGGCCGGTGCCATTCGTTTTACCAATGATAAACCGGAGCTGGCCATCAACGATGCGCGCAAAAAGGCCATGGAAGACGCCATGGCAAAAGCCAAACTTCTGACAGAAGCCGCAGGGGTCAAGCTTGGCCGCGTGGTTTTGATCAATGAAAGCTCTGCCCGGCCTTTTGAGCAAACCATGATGATGAAAACCAGCATGGCGCGGGATATGCCTATGGCTCCAACACCGATTGCGTCGGGAGAGAATAGTTATCATGTGACTGTGAATGTCACATTCGCTCTTGTGCAATAACCCAAACGAAAAAAGCCCCGGTTTTTCAACCGGGGCTTTTCCATAAGGAAAACCGATCAGAACTTGACGCCGACGCCGACGTTGATCACGTTCTGCTTGAAGTTGTCGCCCTTGACGCCATTGTCGTAGGACTTCGAGCCGTAATCGTTGTAGCGATATTCAGCGCGGGTGAAGATACGGTTGGTAACGGCATAGTCGACACCAGCACCAACGGTCCAGCCGTTGAGCATCTTGCTGTCGTCAATGTTACGGGCCGTGTCCTTGAACTTGCCGTTGGCAGCAGTCCAGCCACCAGCAACGTAGAACAGAGCCTTGTCAACGGCGTAACCAGCGCGGGCGCGAGCAGAACCGGAGAGGTCGGTCTGGAAGCTGGAGGTGCCGCCGCTCTTCTTGTTCCAGTCATAATCGAGGTTGCCTTCAGCACCCAGGATCACGTTGTTGCCAACATCAAAGTTCCAGCCGGCAAAGCCGCCCAGACGGCCGCCATCGAATTTTGATTTTACGCTGCCGTTGGCATCGGAAAACCGACCGTTTGCCCAGCCATAGCCGCCGTACATACCGGCATAACCGCCTGCCCACGAAAAGACAGGAGCCGGCGTGTCAACAGCGGCTGGTGGAGCAGGGATCTGTTCAACAGCATCGGCTGCAAATGCAGCGCCGGACATCAGCAAAGTTGCTGCGCTAGCGGCCAAAATCATTCTCTTCATTTCAAGTCTCCATACTACGCTACAGGGCGAAACTGTACTTTTGCCCCGTTTTCACGAGAGCTGGGCTCGACACTGGACTCGAATCTAGGCTTTTTTCCGTCCAAAATGAAAATGCTGTAATATTTTATTTTGGAGGCATTCATCGCCTGAATCCACGTTCAGCTTTCTGTCAGCCTGGCGTTCCACAAGGGTTTTCGTTTCAACAAGGACGAGGAAATTCGATGATGATTCCAACAACCAGACTCTATCATATTGCCTTGGCGGCAACCTTTGCATTGGCGGCTGTGCCGTCTTTTGCGGCGGATACGCAAATCAAGGTGACAGAAACCGGGGAGGGCGGTGGCGCTATGGGGCTGGCGCTGGAGCCTGCAACCATCAAAGCCGGGCCGGTGATGTTTCATGTTCATAATGCTGCGATGACGGAAAATCACGAAATGATTGTGGTGAAGCTGGACAAGCCCGATGCCGCCATTCCACTGGACAGTAAAAAACACCGGATTGATGAGAAGAAATTGAAAAGTCTGGGTGAAGTGTCCGATTTGAAGCCCGGTGCCGATGGCATGCTGAAGGCCAACCTCAAAGCGGGAACCTATCTGGTGTTTTGCAACATCAAAGGTCATTACGAGGCCGGAATGCAGAGCAAACTGGTGGTAACGCCTTAAAATTGCTTGCAAGAATGATCTTCGATTGCTGGACGGCCCGCGGTCAACACTGCGGGCTTTTCTCTGTGGATGATGTGTTGTTTCGGTTTCTGTCTTGTCCTGTGCCAACCATTTAGAAACTCTTAAGCACGATAATGCCGACCAGAACAGCAAGGAATCGATCATGGCGGCGAGAAAAGCAGCAAGAAAGTCAGGCGGTGGCGCACGGCGCAAGCCAGCCCGTCGTTCGGCGGGCGCAAGCGGCAGTCTGTGGCCCTGGCTTGGGGCTCTGGTTCTGGTGGTTGGCGGGGTCTCCGCGTATGATCATCGGCGTGATTTGCCGGGCTGGGTGAGCACAATCACCGGCACCACCAGCAAGGAAATTGCCAAGCTGGAAAACAAGCCTGTCAGCACCGGAGCCATACCGCCAGCATCAGTTCCCACACCGGCCATGCGCAAGCTGGATCCGACCCCTCTGCCTCCGGCCACCACCCTGACACCCACCGAGGCCATGGTTGTTCCGCATCAGCGCGATAACTCGCCTTTGCCCCCCGCCACCACGCTTGTGCCCACGCAGGCCATGGCCCCCGCAGCACCGCAAGGGATGGAGAAGGTTTCGGTTTCCACCCGGTTTTATTATTGTGGGCGAAGCGGTCTCAACAATTGTGTGGTGGATGGCGATACGTTCTGGCTGAACAAGGTCAAAATCCGTGTTGCGGATATTGATGCCCCGGAAACGGAACAGGCCAAATGCAAATCCGAGCGTGATCGTGGATTTGCGGCCAAGGTGCGCCTGCGGGAATTGTTGAATGCGGGCAGTTTTGAAGTCGAAACGTTTGGCACACGGGATGTCGATCAATATGGCCGCAAGCTGCGTGTGGTCACCCGCAATGGCCGTTCGCTGGGAGGAATGCTGGTGCAGGAAGGATTGGCGCGCCCCTGGACGGGTCATCGCATGCCCTGGTGCAATGGGTAAGAGCGGCTTACGCCTCGTCTCGATGATTCATATTGATGGATGATGATGTGGGCGCAGGTGCCAACACGCTGATGATATATTCTGCCAGAGTGTGCAGAATGGCACCAATAATGCCGCCCAGTATGACCTCTGCGGCGCGTTCCAGTCCGACAATCCAGATCGGCTCGGGCGGTAGGCTGCGGGCTGTGAGAAAAACAATGGGTGTTGTCCACATACACACCCGCAAGGCAGGCTGAATGCGGGCAATCATGGCGCAGAGGGCAACGGCCATGGCAATTTGTGCCGTGATGCTGGC
>CAJYRE010000489.1 GCA_913776675.1 Rhizobiaceae bacterium | reverse complement strand
CGCGATCCGCCGCCTCTAACCATTGCATACATCAGGAGTTCCCATGACCAATCCCGCCATCCGTACCGTCTATCTCAACGGTGCTTTCCTGCCTGAGAACGAGGCGCATATTTCGATTTTCGACCGGGGCTTTCTGTTTGGCGATGGTATTTATGAAGTCACCGCCGTGCTGGACGGCAAACTCGTAGACAGCCCCCTGCATATGGCGCGGCTGGAACGCAGCGTTGGCGAAATCGGCGGTTTTCTGCCCATTTCCACCGATGAAATTGTCGAGATCGAACGCCGGTTGATTACTGAGAACGGGTTGAAAGAGGGCATGATCTATCTGCAATACACCCGTGGCGCGGAAGACCGGAACTTCTTCTATTCCAAGGATTTGCAGCCGACTCTGTTGCTGTTCACCCAATCCAAAAAGCTGGATGTAGCCAGCGTGATGGAAACCGGCCTGAAGGTGAAAACCGTGCCGGATCAACGCTGGGAACGCCGCGACATCAAGAGCGTTTGCCTGTTGCCGCAGGTTTTGGCCAAGCGCATTGCCAAGGAAGCGGGCTGCGATGAAGCGTGGATGGTAGAAGATGGCTTTGTGACGGAAGGGGCCTCCAGCACCGCCTATATCATCACCGCTGACGACAAGATCGTGACCCGCGCCAATAGCAACGCCACGCTGCCCGGCTGCACCCGTCTGGCCGTGCTGGATCTGGCCCGCGAACATGGCCTGACCATTGAAGAGCGGCCTTTTACCGTGGAAGAAGCGCTGAACGCCCGCGAAGCGGCGCTGACCAGCGCCTCCAACTTTATTGTGCCGATCACCGAGATTGACGGCAAAGCGATTGGTGGTGGCAAGCCGGGTCCGATGGTTGCGCGTTTGCGGGCGCTTTATATGGAGAATGCGCGTAAGACGGCGGTATGATTACGGAGTTTTGGCCCAACCCAGTCTCGACATTTCGTCATCCTAGAGCATTACCAGGAAAAGTGCGTAGCGGTTTTCCGTCCGGAAATGCGTAAAAACAAAGAGTTAGAGCGTTTCACTGTTTCCGTGAAACAGTGAAACGCTCTAGGGCTTGTCCCTAGGATCTGCCGTGGCCAAACAAGCAATTGACATCGCTTTGGAAATGAATGTGGTTAGATGCTCGGCACAAGGCCGAGCATGACGTCGAGATATTGAAACACTTTGTCGTCAACGGGCTGACCTTCCCTTATGGGGTCTTTTACCGTTCCCGCCGATATTCCATCATCCGTGCACGATTCAGCACCAGTTCCACCCGGTTCTTACCCAATACATTGAGGCAGACCCGTTTGGTCCACAGGCCATCATGCAGGGTAAACAGGAAACGACCGCCACCCAAAGCCTGAAGCGGCATGCGGCGGCGGGTGGGGCCGATCCCCATGATCACGTCTGCTCCATCAATCTCGAAATGTGCCCCTTCGGAAGACAGCCAACGTCCGCTTAAATCAGCGGGGATAGGTTCAGGCTTTGCAGGGTGATAGCGACGGGCAGCGTGGCCGACTTCGCCGACAATATCAGAACCGTCCATCGTCAATCGCATCGGCGAGGTAGATGAGCGAGACGAAATCCAGCCATTGCCGTCATCATAGGCGCTATCATCCGCATCCAGCGAGACAACGGTGCTGCCCTTGACCTCAAGCCAGTAGGGGCCTGTTTCGGTCACATACAGCCCCTCGGTCAAAGCCGTGGATGGCTTGGGAAGAGGCAGACCAAGCAGGGCGGCCATGGCGCTTTGGGCAATCTTGCCGCCATTGGTGTCTTCCCGGTTGGAGACGATGACAAAGCCGCAAGCGTTCTGCCGATCCAGCAAGAAGTACGTTTTATAGCCGGGGTGTGAGCCGCCATGGCCGATGAAATCACGATCGCCGATGGTGGTTTTGGCAAGGCCCAGACCATAGCCACTGAACCGTCCATCGCTCAATGCGCGCGGTGCGGCCATGGCATCCAGCGTGTCTTCGCGCTTCAACAGGTTTTGAAGCCAGAGCGACAGCGATTCGGCGCTCCCTGTCATGCTGCCAGAGGCAGAAATATGCAGGCCCGCCGCAGAAAGCTGCCATTTTTTGCCAGTGTGCCAATAGCCGGGTGCCAGATTGGCAACCGTATCATTCCACACATCCGGCGCATCCAGCACAGCACCACAGTTTGCGCCCGCCTTGGTGACGTAATCGCGGAAAAACTGGCCTTTGCGCTCCAGCGCTGCCTCCACCAGCCGGTAGCCGGTGTTGGAGTATGATATTTCTGTGCCAGCCTCGAAATTCAGCCGGGTCATGCGGGCGAGAAATTCCAGCAGGGCAGGGGCCTGTGTTTCAGTGTAAACGGAAAGACCCAGCAGGCTCAATGCCTCGCGGGTGTCAGGCAGGCCGCCGCTCATATCCAGCGCACGACCAACGGTCACGCTGGCCAAAGGCTCTTGCAATTCCGGCAGATGCGCACCCAGCCTATCGTCAAGGCTGATCAGGTCGGGGTGGCTTAGCACAAACGTGCAAAAGGCGTGTTTGGTCACGGAGGCATAGCGCACCACGCTTTGAGATGTGAAGGCTTGCCGTGTGTTCAGGCTTTCCAGCCCGCCGCAGAGGGCAAAGCGGATGCCGTTCTGGTCAAACCCCAGAATGGCACCACCCGGTGTGTCAAACGTCCATGGGGTGGTGAATGTTTGGGCTGCCGTTTCAGCAGCACGCCAATTGAGGGGGGACGTCATAGCAAAATCCTTCATGCATATTTCAAATTGCGCTTGGCATTAGGTGATACAAGCGTTTTTATTTGCCGCTTACCCCCCTCTGGCTTGCCAGCCATCTCCCCCTCAAGGGGGGAGATTGGAATGAAGACACAACTGAGCTGATCGAAACCTTGCGGTCTTCGATAGAGTACCAGTCGAAGGGACTCTCGGCGCTCATGCCTTACTGATCTCCCCCGCTTTAAGGGGGAGATGCCCGGCAGGGCAGAGGGGGTGAGCGGCACAAACTAACGTTTCCATCGTTATCTTGGCCTAACACAAAACATCAATGCTTCGCCCCTGTATTTTT
>CAJYRE010000488.1 GCA_913776675.1 Rhizobiaceae bacterium | reverse complement strand
GTGGAAACAATCCGGGTTTCCAGATTGATTTCGCTGCCCTTCAAACCTAGCGGATAGCCTTTGCCATCGAGCCGCTCGTGGTGCGCGCCGCCAATCACGGCCAGATCGGCAAAAGCGTTGATGCGAGAGAGAATCTCCCGGGAAAATTCCGGATGCCGCTGGATCATCCGCCACTCGTCATGATCCAGTTTGCCGGGCTTATCCAGTACACTGTTGGAAATGCCAAGTTTGCCAATATCATGCAGCAGGGCGGCCCGTTTCAATTTGCGGCGAGTTGGCACATCCAGTTGCATTTCCTCGGCAATCATGTCTGTGTAGATCGCAACGCGATCGCTATGGCCGGAGGTGTAGGGGCTTTTGGCATCGATGACCCGCGCGAAGCCTGCCGCGATGTCATCCAGATAGTCTTCATCGGCCATGATCACATGCTGACCGGGCTCAGAGTTCAGCACCATCTGCTCCAGATCGGGTGAGGCCAGTTGTTGCCAAAAACGCTCCCGATTGGCAAGGCTGATAAAGGCCTGCACAAGTGCGGGATCAAACCAACTGCCGGAGCGGTTTTGTACTTCCTGTATGGCGGCTTGCGGGCCATTTGCTTGCAGGAAAACATCCACCACCTGCGCCATCAGAGCAATCCTGGCAAAGATATGGATATGATCGCCTTTGATTTGTGTGGGCAGGCCGCCGCCATCAAAATGCTCGTCCAGATCACGGATGCCCTTTGCAACCTGCTCGGAGAAACGCATTTGTCTGGCGATTTCGGCCCCGCGTTCACACCGGGTCTGGATCAGTTCGACGCTGTTCTGGCTGCCTTGTTTCATGACGCGCAACAGCACGCGCATCCGCTCTGCCAGACTTGTCTGCTTGCCAGCGTGGGCCAGCAGAAATTTCAGCACTTGTGGCATACTGCCATTCACCAGTTTGTAATCCCGCTTGAAGGCTAGATCATCACTGACATACAGCTCACAAATGCGGGCTGCGTTGCTGGAACAGCCCAGATCTTTCAGCATCAGCGTGTAATAAAGATCATGGAGCATAACCTCGGAGAGACCAATTTTCTGGCCAATCGCCGTGCCAATGTAACAACAACGTACACAATGGCCGGGAAGCTGGCCTTCAGTGAGATCAAGTGCATGACTAAGCGCCTTGATGATGTCTGCCAGCCGTATGTGTAATGCCATAAGCGTTCCCCTGCCATGCTGACGCCGGACAATCGCCTTGGCTCCAGCCATCGTCCGGGTGCCAATTGTTCGCTTCGCAAGCGGAGATCTGGCAAAACCGATGCATAATTTACATCTGCAGTCTTAAAATTTGGTATTTTACAGGATGTCGCGTTTTATTGTCATCAATAAAACGATAACGTACATGCGACACAATAAGGCTAAAGACCGTCGCAGTGAAACTTATTCACTGCGCTGTAAATCGAGTCAGATTTAAAGAATTATGCAGCATAAGGCTAAATAGTACATGCATAAACAGCGCTTTTGCGCGCTGTCTATTCTGTGTTTGATTCCGGAAAGACGAAGAAAGTGTTCTTCGTTTCAGATTGCGAACCAGTTTTCGCTTTTCCCTGACAAAATCTAGCGTTTACGGTTGCGCCGGGATGATGGCCGGGCTTGCGGTTTTGCTTTCGGCGTGGGCACCACGTTGGCAGGCTCCGAGATGGTGTCTGAAACACGTTCCTGCGCGGCAGCAATGGTTGCAGCAGCGGTGGCCGTTGGTGTTTCGATTGCAATCGGTGCCTCAGGTGCCGGTTCCGAGATGGGGGAGGAGGCTGCCAGAACGGGCGGCTCTTCCGGTGCAATGGTTGCCTCGGGCGTGGTGCTGGCGTCCGCTGCGAGTGTCTCGGCTGGCTCTGTGCTGTCTGGTGACGGAGTGGTGGAAAGTGGCTTTTCGTCCTGTTCGGCTGCTTGCTCCACGGTTGGGGTCACATCAGCATTCGAATTGGCAGGCTGTGGCACGGATTTGCTCTCTGTCGAGAATTTCGCCAGTGCTTCCTGCAGCAGTGCGGTGACTTTCAACGCGCCGGGCATGTCGCTGTTGGTGGAATGGCCGCTTCTGGCCACGCGAATCGTATCATGGGGCGCGGCTGTGGCGTTCAGTTCACCATACCAGTCCAGTTCACCCATGATGGAGAGCGCAGGCGCAATCTTGCCGGGCACGCTGATACGGGTGCCAAAGGAGATCAATTGCAGTGTTTCTGCCATAGTGTCCAGCCGTTCAGGCGCGTCGTTTTCCAGCGATGTCAGAGCCTCGGCAATGATGAGATTGCCCTTTGAATGTCCGGTGACAAGGTGAAAGTGCAATTGCTCGTGCTTCAGCAGGGCTTCCACCGTATCCGTATCGAGGCTGACAGGCCGCGGAGTTTGCGGGGTGTTGCTGCGGCGCTGATAGTCGCCCAATTGCGGGCGACCAACGAGATCGTCGATCACCTCGAAATTGTGGCGCAGAAAACCAAGCGGGCCAAAGAAGAAATGCCCACCCATGGCTTCTGACAGAATGTCACCTAGCCCATAGCCCGAGACAACAGCGGCAACAGGCGCATCCACCGCATCGGCCACATTGCGGGCAAAGGCCGCAGCCCCCGCCGCCGAGCCGCCAATGCCGGCCACGGCCATGACATGCACATCACGCCCACCGCGCAGCAGATATTCATCAACACTGTCACACAGGGTCAGCATGCCGTGGCCTGTGGGCGGCACAATCATCAGCATGCCTTCGGCGGCCAGAGAATCGCTGATGTAGAATGCTTCCTCGGCAGTCAGATTTTTGATGTCATAGAACAGGGCATCAAGGCTGCTGTTGCGAAATCGCCAGGGCTCAAGCGCGGCGTTGCGAAAGGGTCGTTTCTGAAGCCGTTCCGGCATTGACAGAGAGCGAGCGAATTGAGTCAAGCCAAAGGTGAATGCCGTGTTGAACATCGTTCTTATCCTCGTCCATCTTGCTGCGGTGCAGCATAAAATTACAGGATCGAATTGGCAATGGTTGCTTTAATATTTTCTTATTAACGCATAAGTGCGTGTTGCGGAAGCGCATTGGCAACCGTGTATCAGGTTTAGCACTGCATTATAACGCGCTGTTAACGGTTTGGCTTTGATGAAATTCAGGCTTGCGGCTTTTTATCACGCGCTGTTTACCGGGTCTGGCGCAGGGCCTCTCCGGCAATCATGGCGGCAGACATGGCCACATTGATCGAGCGCTGGCCCTCGACCATGGGAATGAGAATGCGCCCATCGGCCAGATCATGCACCGTATCCGGCACACCGGCGCTTTCACGGCCAAACAGCAGAATATCGTCCGGGCGGAAGGCGAAATCATAATAGATCGCGGCAGCCTTGGTGGAGGCCAGCACCAGCCTGCGGCCTGTTGTGG
>CAJYRE010000487.1 GCA_913776675.1 Rhizobiaceae bacterium | reverse complement strand
CGCAAGGCGCGTGTGTTGATTGACGAGCTGATTGCCCAGCGCAAACTCTACGTCACATCGACGGGAAAAATCAGCAATCACCGCGCTGAAACCGAGCTGGAAAACGCGCTGAAAATCAGCCGAAAATGCTCTGAAAACGTGATGAAACGTGAGGAAAAAAAGCGCGAAAAATCCGAAATCACTAACAAAATCAATAAAATACATGATCGGTCGATCAACAATCGATCAACAATACCAAATACCAGTACCATATATAATAAATATAACTCTGAGTATGACGTTGAGCGCGCGCGAAGCCATGCAGAGGACCATCCTGCCCATGACGGAATAGCGCAGGAAGAAACGATGGACGCCTCGCCGGTGCCGTCGAATACCCCGCCCACCGATCCGATGGATGCACAGTCCCTCGCTTCGCCGCGTCTGATTGCCTCTCTGACTGCCAGCCCTGAGCGGCGGGCGGCGATGCACAGCCTTGTCTCCATCCATCGTCAGCGGAGGCACTGACGTGGCAGGTAAGGCAGGCAAGGGCGGGCAGAGCGATGCGCTGGCAGCGGCAGCGAAGGCACGTGCGGCAGCAGAGGCAGCGAAAGCCCAGCCACCAGCAAAAAAGCTGACGGCGCGGCAGATTGCCAAGCAGGAGGCGAAGAAGCGCAATCAGGAGCACAACGCAGCCGTTGCCGCAGGCAAGCCTGAGCCAGAGAGCAGTCCTTTGCCGCCAATGACGGCTGAACGTCTGGCTATGGCTAAGATGTTGGGCAAGTTGGGGGCCACCGACTTGCAGGTCAGCCAGGCATTCGATGTCACGCCGCGCACGATCTACCTCTGGAAGCTGCGCCACCCGGAATTTCGGGCGGCATTGGATGAGGGCAAGGCCATGGCCGATGAGCTGGTGGAGGAAAGCCTTTACAAGCGTTGCGTTGGCTACACGTTCGACGCGGAAAAGGTGTTGGTGGTGGAGGGTCAAATTGTTCGCGTCCAAACGACCGAGCATGTGCCACCAGACACCGGCGCGGCGCTCAAATGGCTGCGGCTGCGCAAGCCTGAAAAGTGGGGTGAGGACAAAAAGAAAGACGATGACGCCAACCCCATCGCTGAATTTCTCGACAGCTTGGGTGGGACCGCTTTCAAGCCGATTGAAAGTCCAGATGAAGGCAGTTTGGGTGGCACAACATTCATGCCCGTCATGGACGAGGATGAAGGCTGATGGCTGAAATTCGTCTCTATGCGCATCTTGCCCAGTACACACCCGAAGAATTGGCTGAAAAGCTTAAAGACCCCAACTGGCGCATTCGCAACCTCTATTACATTCTCGACAAGAATAAGAATGTGGTGCTGTTTGTGCCGAACGAGGCACAGGAAAAGCTGCTGGCGCGGCTGTGGTGGAAAAACATCGTGCCGAAGGCCCGCCAGCGTGGCTTTTCAACCCTCATCCAGCTTCTCATTCTGGACGCCTGCCTGTTCAACGATAACCAGCGCGGGGCAATCATTGCGCAGGACATGATGACCGCCCAGACCATTATGCGCTCCAAGATCGAGTTTGCCTATGATCGGCTGCCCGATTTTATCAAGGCTAAGGCGCAGATCACCACCGACAACGTGACGGAAAAGGTGTTTTCGAATGGCTCCTCGATTCAGGTTTCCACCTCAGCCCGTGGTGATACGCTCAACTGGCTGCACGTCTCTGAATTTGGCATCATCTGCTATGATAGCCCAAGACGCGCCGAGAAAGTGACCACCGGCGCGCTGCCCGCAGCAGGTCAGGGTATGGTGTTCATCGAGAGCACAGCCAAAGGCCGAGACGGCGCTTACTACAAAATGGTGATGGAGGCCAAGGCCAACGCCGACAGTGGCAAGCCGCTTAACCGCCTGCAATACCGGCTGCATTTCGCCTCATGGTGGGATGCTGACGAATATGAGATCGACCCGAAAGGCGTGATCATATCGGCCAAAGACCATAAGTATTTCGATGAGCTGGAGCGCACGATTGGACGCACCCTGCCCCCAGCCAAACGCGCCTGGTATGTCCAAACGCGCCTGAACGACTATGCAGACGAAGATGAGAAGATGTGGCAGGAATACCCCTCGACCGTGGAAGAGGCGTTTCAGGTTTCCACAGAAGGTCTGATCCTTGGCAAGCAGATGACCAAGGTTCGAATCGAGAACCGCATCACCCGCGTGCCTTACATGCCGCAGATCCCGGTCAACACATTCTGGGATTTGGGCGTGGATGATGACATTGCCATTTGGTTTCACCAAGCGGTGGGGATGATGGATCATTTCATCGGCTACTTCGAGTGCAGCGGCGAAGCCTATTCGTACGTGGTCAGAGAGATGCACCGTCGGGATTATATCTTCGGCCACCACTTTTTGCCGCACGACGGCGATCAGCGCCGCCCCGGAACATTGGTCATCGAAACACCAAAGCAGATGCTGGAAAGCTTGGGCTTAAAGAACGTCCACATTGTGCCACGTACGCTGGACCTGATGGGTGCTGGCATTCCGGCACTGCGAGAGGACATGGCCAATTATGTGTTCGATGAAGAGGGCTGCGCAAAGGGAATCGAACACCTCATGAACTACCGCAAGAAATGGAACTCAAACATGGGGGCGTGGTCAGACGAACACGCCAAAAATGGCCATCAACACGCTGCGGATGCTCTGCGGCAGAAGGCACAGGCCCGTGAAGAAGTGCGGCGTCTTTGTCAGGCCATTGGCGGCAGCACGACTCGACCAAACCGGCGCAATCGCTCCGGCATGGCAGCTTGAGAAACAAAAGGAGAACAAAATGACCTGTGATCTTGATTTAAACCGTCGCCTCTGGACAAAAACACGCGGAGATATTACCGCTATCGGCACATGGATACGGCTGGACCAGCAATGGAAGCCGTGCATGGTGTTGATCCCAGCGGACACGGATTACGACGACAGGCTTGTACCATGCGTTGTGACGCAGGACAGGGCTTGGATATGGTCGCGTGAAGTTGGCGACCCTGCCCAGACCGTCCCCCTCACCCGCAGTTTTGCGCAATGCCTGCGTTTTCCCGATGATCCGCGCACCTTGATTAAAATTGCGTCGTTCATCGAGGACATGCTCGGTGATCTTCTGCAAATCCCGCCGTTTCCGCAGTCTGAAAAATCAGCCGTCGCGGAGGCGCTTGTTTATGACAACAACACCGGGAAAATTCTCGCAGAACACGCCGTCATGGAATAGCGGCACCGGCACCGTTCTGGTGTGGAGCGGTGCCGATGTTTGATTTGAATGCCGATGACGGGTCGGTGCGCAAGACGCCGTTCAAGTCACCTATTCCTGAAGATGGACCGGCACCCGCCCGCAAAGTTGCGGGCAACAAGCTGGATAGCGGCCCAATGGTACGGCTGCACAGCCGATTGTTGAGTTACTACACCCATGAGCTGGACAGGCAGGCACCAAACCGCCGCCAGATGGCACTGGACGAGGACTTTTACGACAACATCCAATGGTCGGAAGAGGACGCCCGCACACTTGAGGAGCGCGGGCAGATACCGCTGGTTTTCAACGTTATCGCAACCACGGTGGACTGGGTGCTTGGCACCGAAAAGCGCAGCCGCACCGATTTCAAGACTTTGCCGCGCCGCAAGCAGGATGGCCAGCCCGCCCAGCGCAAGACCGAGCTGCTGAAATATCTATCGGATGTCAACCAGACCGGGTTTGATGTGTCGCGCGCCTTTGAAGACGCAGCCAAGGTAGGTGTTGGCTGGCTGGAGGACGGCTGGCAGGGCGAAGACGAAGACGAGCCTATTTATTCCGAGGCCGAACGGTGGCGCAACATGCTGTGGGATAGCACAGCGCAAAAACTGAGCCTTGAAGATGCGCGTTACATCATGCGCTCGAAATGGGTTGATCTGGACATTGCCAAGGCGATGTTTCCCAAGCGTAAAGCGCTGTTG
>CAJYRE010000486.1 GCA_913776675.1 Rhizobiaceae bacterium | reverse complement strand
CCCGGATGCGGTGCGCGCCTGGAGCGCAGGTCAGCCGTTGCATGTGCGCCGCCCCGGTGCCGTGCGTCCCTGGCAGCATGTGCTGGAGCCTTTGGCGGGCTATCTGGCCATGGCGCAGGCGCTGTGGCAGCAGCCGAATGGTCTCACCGCTCTGAATTTTGGTCCTGATCACGCCAGCGCCGCCACGGTTGCCGATGTGCTGGCACTCGGCGCAGACTATTTTGGCACAGGCGAGGTGGTTTTGGGCGATGGCACCGAAGGGCCACACGAGGCTGGCTATCTGATGCTGGAGAGCGGACTTGCGGCGCACGTTCTCGGTTATCGTCCCCTATGGACCTTACAGCAAACGGTATCCAGAACCATGAACTGGTATCGGGCGCTTTCAAAAGGTGCGTCTGCACTTACATTATGCAGGGCGGATATTGCAGACTATCGTGCCGGGCTTGCGGCGCGGCTGGAGTGTGCCGGATGAGTGCGCGTTTTGAGGCCGAAGCCACAAGTATTGCCGGGCTGACCCTGCTGACCAGACGCCGCTTTGGCGATGAGCGTGGTTTTCTCAGCCGCCTGTTTTGCGGTGAGGATCTGTCTGTTTATGGCTGGCCCGGCCCGGTGATGCAGGTCAATGAGACCGTAACCCGCCATGCCGGAACTGTGCGGGGCATGCATTTTCAGCACGCGCCTTTTGCCGAATACAAGCTGGTAACCTGTGTGCAGGGGCGTATTCTGGATGTGGTGGTAGACTTGCGCCACAGCTCGCCAACCTTTTTGCAGCATGTCACCGTTGAACTGTCAGAGGATAATGCGCGCTCGCTGCTGATTCCGGCTGGCTTTGCCCACGGCTTTCAGGCGCTCAGTGATGATGTGCGCATGATTTATGCCCATTCGGCTCCGTTCCGCCCGGAGGCTGAAGGAGGGTTGCATCCGCAAGATGCGGCCTTGCATATCGAATGGCCGCTGCCCGTGCAGAACCTGTCTGCGCGAGATCAGAACCATCCATTGATTTCCACGGATTTTCAAGGACTTATTCTATGAAGTGCCGCCATTGCGCCTCCGAGGCGATGCATCCTTTTGTTGATCTTGGCACGGCCCCGCCATCCAATTCCTATGTGAAGCTGACCGATCTGGCCAAGCCGGAACTCTGGTATCCACTGATCATCC
Organism: Rhizobiaceae bacterium; assembly: GCA_913776675.1. Lineage (GTDB taxonomy): Bacteria > Pseudomonadota > Alphaproteobacteria > Rhizobiales > Rhizobiaceae > Allorhizobium. The sequence goes on along the minus strand of CAJYRE010000486.1, from coordinate 3,912 downwards.
GGGTCTGCGCAGAATGTAAGCTGGTGCAAACGGAAGACTTTGCCGCCCGCGAAACCTTTTTCTCGGATGATTACGCCTATTTCTCTTCTTTCTCCTCCTCATGGCTGGCGCATGCCAAGACCTATGTGGACAGCATGGTGCAACGCTTTGGGCTGGATGCCCATTCGCATGTGGTGGAAATTGCTGCCAATGATGGCTATCTGCTGCAATATGTGAAAGCCAAGGGTATCTCATGCCTAGGCGTGGAACCCACCAAGAGTACAGCCAATGCGGCGCGTGAAAAAGGCATTGAGATTGTTGAAGAGTTCTTCGGCGTTGTCCTTGCCGACAAGCTGGTTGCCGATGGCCATGCAGCAGACCTGACGGCCGCCAACAATGTGCTGGCGCATGTACCGGACATCAATGATTTTGTCGCCGGGTTTGCACGGCTTCTCAAGCCCAAAGGTGTAGCAACCTTCGAATTTCCGCATCTGCTGAACATGATGGCACAGAGCCAGTTTGATACCGCCTATCACGAACATTACTCTTATCTTTCCCTGCTGGCGGTGGATCGTATTTTTGCGGCCAATGGATTGACGGTTTTTGATGTGGAAACCACACCATGGCATGGCGGCAGCCTCAGGGTTTTTGCCTGCCGCGCTGATCATGCCGCCCATGCGCGCAGCCCGCAGGTTGATACCGTTTTGTTGCAGGAGCGTCAGGCAGGCCTTGATGATGTGGCGACTTATGCCGGGTTTCAGGCTCAAGCGAACAAGGTGCGCGATGATTTTCTCGAATTCCTGATTGACTGCAACCGTCAGGGCTTGAGTGTTGCCGGCTATGGCGCGGCTGCCAAGGGCAATACACTGTTGAATTTTGCCGGCATCAAGGCCGGTCAGATCGCCTTTGTTGTCGTTAAAAATCCGGCAAAACAAGGCATGTTCCTTCCCGGAAGCCGTGTGCCGATTGTTTCCGAAGATGTTTTGAAAACCCGCAAACCGGACAGGGTGGTAATTTTCCCATGGAATCTGACAGAAGAAATCAAACAGCAGCTTTCGTATATCAGCGATTGGGGTGGGATGTTCGTCACGGTGGTGCCGAGCCTGACCTTGCACCGTTGAAAGAGGATGAGCATCTGGTAACGCACGAGAAGGTGTTTAACCCATCTCCGGTTGTGCCGTTTGCTCCCAAGTAAAGCTCAAATGAAAATCAAGGCTGTTGTCCGACGCAGGCAACAGGTGCGCGTTCTGGAGACTTTCGATGCTTGATACCCCCACGCTGTCCATTTGCGTTCCATCACGCAACCGTCAGTATTATTTTCAAAAGACAATCGAAGGTCTGCTGCGCAACAAACGTGCCGATGTGCAGTTCGTTTTTGCTGACAATTCGGATGATCCCTCAATCATGAACAATTTCATGGCGGACATCGTCAAGCAGGACCCGCGCGTGGTTTACCTGCCCTCAACCGATGCCGTTTTGCCGATGATTGGTAACTGGGAACGCACCATTCGGGCAACAACCGGCCAATGGGTGACATTCATTGGTGATGACGACTTTATTGAGGTGGATGTCGCAGGCTTGATCAAGCGTGTGGTGGCGGTGGAGCCTGAGCTGCAAGCCTTCTCCTGGGGGCTGTCCTCCTATGTGTGGCCGGAGCCGGATAAGCCTGTCAATACGGTCAGCGTTGGTATTGATTATGCCATCATGAAGGTACCGCGCTCGGATGCCATGAAGCGGATGTTTGGCTGGTTCGATGCCAAAGTGGTGCCCACGTCGGGCTTTTCCATCTATCATGCCGCCATCAGCCGATCCTTGCTGGAAGAGATTCGGCAAACCTACGGCGGCGTTTATTTTGAAAACCCCAACGTTGACTATGACATGGCCATGAAGGTGATTTTTCAGGGCCGGAATTTTGCAACGTGTCTGCGCCAGCTTTCCACCATGGGCGTTTGTCCGCTAAGCAATTCCTATTCCATTGGTCGTCTGGAAGACACCAAGAAGAAGATCAAGATTTTTATCGATGAACTGGGCGGAAATTTCGAGAATGATCCGCTTTTGAAAGATTTTCCGTTCAATTCCTATCTGGGTGTGACCGCCTCGATTGCCACTTCGCAATACTGGTTCAAGGAAAAATACGGTGTTCGTTATGGGGGCTGGGAAAAGGGCTTTGCCGAAGCTTGCGCCTATAACACCGAGAGTTACGTCGATGAAGAGGCCTTCGAGACCGTCAAGGCAGGCTATGAAAAAGCATTTGAGAAATGGGAGGGGGGCAAGTTTTTGAAATATTTCAAACCTGTTCACCGTTCACAGTCTGGCAAATCCGATTTGCCAGTCACAGGCTTTCATGCTGATGGTCTTTATATTCGCGCCGATACGGCAGGTGCCCAGACGCCAGCAGAGATGTGGGATCTGATTACCAGCATGGTGATCCCGGTGGATCAGATTCCTGTTCCGCCGAACGGGCTGCCCATGCCATGGGACATCCACAAACTGTCATTGGACAGCAAGCCGCTTGAAAAGCTGACGCCAAAAGAAATGAAAAAACGCGGCGTTATGGTGCGCCGCGCCTGAACAAGAAAAGATGCTGGCATGTGTTTTTCATGCCAGCCTGTCTACATCACTCGGCCATGGCCGTGCGGGTCAGGACCATCCGCGTGTAATCAAAATCAACATTTGCTTCTGAATCTGAGCATGGATCAAAGCGAATGCCATCGTCTGTCGGGGTTTTGAGCAGTTTTACGCTGCCAGCCTTGGTGAAGCCCACGCGCTCATACAGTCGGATGGCGGCGGCATTGTTTGAAAAAACATGCAGGCATATGGTTTGGATTGTGGGGGTCTGAAAGGTGAAGACCAGCAGGGAGCGCAATGCCTCGGCCATGAAATGCGGGGTCTCGCTGGGCCTGCCACGCAACACATGATCGATTTCGGCCGATTCGGCGGTGATGTTACACAGGCCAATATTACCGATCGGCTGCTGGCTGTTATCACGGATCAAAAACAAAATACGATCGCTGGCTGGCAGAACAGCCTTGAGCAGCCATGCGCGCGTGCGTTGCGGTGTGGCTGTGAATTGCGTGAGAAAACAATGCATGTAACGCTGACGCCAGTCAGTCAGGTCTGCAATGATGGCCTCGTCCTGACAGAGCCTCTGATCAATGCACTCAAGCACACCCAAGGCGGCTCCTTGCTTCGATAGAATAGGAATCGTCATTGTCGAGGACGTTTCGTTGCGTTTCACCGCAATCAGCCTGTCGTGGTCTGAAAGAAGCATGACCCTTTCCTCTGATAGAGCGACGGGAGCATATTATGATGCTCCCGTCGCAGGCCGTTGTTTATGCCTTGGTGCAGACGCAATAGCCGCCCGGCGATGATGACATCACCAGCTTGCCATTGATCACCGGATCCACCGTGAAGCGATCCGTTTCTGTGAGGTATTGGGTGACGGCAGCCAGCGGCTCATTGCCCTGGAACCACAGTTTGGAGCGCTTTTTCAAGGCGGTTTCTTCGGTCAGATGGCCCACCACCGTATCGGCAACCACCAGATAGCATCCTTCCGTGACCAGCGGGCCATAAGCGCGGCATTCTGCCAGCACATGATCTCTGGAATGGTCGCTATCGAGAATCACCATGACGCGGGCACCGGCGGGAATTTCCGCCTTGACCTTTTCCATGACGTCATCATCCACCGAGCCACCTTCGATCAGGGTGATGTATTTCGACATCGGATGGTTTTCGATGGAATCGCGGTTATGGGCGCGAATATCAATATCAACACCAATGACTTTGGCTTTGTCATTGCCCATCGCGGCCAGCAGAGAGGCCATGAAAATCATGGAGCCGCCGCGCGCCACGCCGGTTTCGATGATAATATCTGGCTTGGTATTCCAGATCACTTCCTGCGTTGCCATAATGTCAGCTTCCTGCTGACATTAT
>CAJYRE010000485.1 GCA_913776675.1 Rhizobiaceae bacterium | reverse complement strand
CCCAAAAGGTTCTAACGATTGCTGCGTCTGACGGGTTGGATGATCTGGCTGCCGTGCGGGATGGCAATACGTTTGTGGCCCGCCTTGCCGCAGTCCCAGCCGATTATCGCCCATCGCTGCCGGTCCGTGCTGATGCAACCTATCTGCTGACCGGCGGTCTTGGTGCGATTGGCCGCACCATGGCCGATTATCTGGCCGGGTTGGGCGCACGGCACTTCCTGTTTGTCGGCCGTACGCACGAAGCGGCACTCTCTCCCGAAGCACGCTCCGGTCTGGAACAACTCGTCAAGAAGGGTGCGCAGGCACGCTATATTGCTGCCGATTGTGACAATGGAGCAGCTTTGCAGGCTGGCGTCTCTGCGGCGCTTGGCTCTGGCTTGCCACCGCTTGCTGGCATTCTTCATGCAGCGGGCAATCTGGCACCTGCGGCGGCTGCAAGTCTGGATCAGCATGGTTTTGAAGCGGCCTTGCGCGGCAAATATTCCGGTGCCTGGTGGCTGCATCTGCTGGCCCGTGATCTCAAGCCGGATTTTTTCATTACTCTCTCATCGGTAACAGCCATTTGGGGCACAGAAGGATATGCAGCCTATGGTGCGGCGAATGGCGGGTTGATGGCAGCCGTTGCGGCTGAGCAAGCGCAAGGCCGCGCCGCTTCCAGCATTGCCTATGGTCCATGGGCGCTGGATGGCATGGCCGATGCCACATCACGGGCCAATTTCGAGCGTCTTGGTGTGTCGGCCTTGGAAGCTGCGCAAGGGGTTGCGGCCCTCTCGGCGCATGTGCCGCATGCAGCAAGCGAGCTGGTGGCCTGCGATGTCAACTGGCAACGGTTCCGGGATGTGGTGGGAAGCCGTCGCAAGCGGATGCTTTTCGATCAGCTTGGCGGCAACGCCAGTGCAAATTCGAGCGCGCAGCCATCCCCCGTCAAGCAGGCCTCATCGGTGGCCGAAACCATTCTTGCCTTGCCACAGCGGGCAAGACCTGCCGCCGTGCGGGAGGAAGTGCGTAGCGTTGTTGCGGGCATTCTGGGCTTTGCGGATAAAAAAGCGGTGCAGAATGATGTCGGCCTGTTCGATCTCGGACTGGACTCCATCATGGCCGTCGATCTGTCGCGTGAAGTCAGTGCGGTTTTTGCCGTGGATGTGTCGGCGGCGGCCATTCTGGATCATGCGTCGGTCACCAGCCTTGCGGCCTATGTTGCGGACCTTCTGGAAGCATCCTCCGGCGGTGCAGCCACTCCGGCAGCCATTGCGCCCACGCCTGTTGCCGTTCCGCCGGTTATGCCCGTGGCGATCTCTGCCCCACCTGTGCCAGTGCAGACCGTTGCTCTTTCGCACGTCAGCCCAGCCCAGCCAACCAGTCCGTCATCGGCTGAACCGATTGCCATCATCGGCATGGCCGGACGGTTCCCGGGCGCTGATACGCTGGAGGATTTCTGGACGGTGCTGAAGGAAGGCCGCGATACGGTGGGCCGCGTGCCTGCGGATCGTTTCGATATTGCTGCCCTGCACAATGCTGATCCCCTGTCCCGTGGCGCGATCACAACGGATCAAGGCGGCTTTCTGTCTGATCTTTCGCGTTTCGATGCGCATTTCTTCAACATTCCGGCCCGTGAGGCCGAGAGCCTCGATCCGCAACAGCGCTTGCTTTTGGAAGCAGCCTGGCATGCGCTGGAATATGCCAATATCAACCCACGCGCCCTTAAAGGCACGGCAACCGGCGTTTTCCTCGGCGTGTCCAATTCGGATTATGCACGCTTGCTGGAAGACGGCGGTCTGGAAGAACTGGATGCCTATTTTGGCACAGGCACGGCGCTCAATGCCAATGCAGGCCGCATTTCCTATCTCCTTGGCCTGAATGGTCCGGCGCTGGCTGTCGATACTGCTTGCTCGTCGTCCCTCGTCGCGCTGCATCTGGCGGTGCGGTCGCTGCGCAGTGGTGAAAGCAATTGTGCGCTTGCGGGCGGCGTGAATGTCATTACCGCGCCCTCATGCTCGGTTGCTGTCAGCCGTGCCCATATGCTGTCGCCGGAAGGGCGCTGCAAGGCATTTTCCGCCGAGGCCAATGGTTTTGTGCGGGCAGAAGGCGTTGGCATGCTGGTGCTGAAACGCCTGTCCGATGCCCGGCGCGATGGTGATCAGGTGTTGGCCTTGCTGCGTGGCTCTGCGGTCAACCATGATGGGGCCTCGTCCGGTCTGACCGTGCCAAGCGGCAAGGCGCAACAGGCGGTGATTGCCACTGCGCTGGCCGATGCTGGTCTTACCCCAGAGCGGGTGGGCTATCTCGAAGCCCATGGCACGGGAACATCGCTGGGTGATCCGATTGAAGTGGATGCCGCCTATGCAGTTCTGGGCAAAGGCCGCAGTGCTGATCAGCCTTTGCGACTTGGATCGGTCAAGAGCAACATTGGCCACGCCGAATCGGCATCCGGCATGGCCTCCATTATCAAAATGGTGCTGGCCCTGCGCCAGAAGGCCCTGCCAGCCAGCCTGCATACGGCTGAACTCAACCCGCATATTCGCTGGGCTGATATGAAGGTCGATGTGGTCCGCGCCTTTACCCCGTGGGAGAGCCGCGACACCCGGATTGCCGGTGTTTCCGGCTTTGGCTTCAGCGGTACCAATGCCCATGTGCTGCTGGAAGAATATCGTGATGTCGATGCCCTTCCGAGCCTTGCTGCGCCCGGCCCTTATGTGCTGCCGCTGTCTGCGCCGGATAGTGCGGGGCTTGAGCGCCTCACTGCGGTCTGGGCCAAAGCTTTCCAGAACGCATCCGATGACGCCACGGCCTCTCTGGTAATGTCGGCTGGCACAGGCCGTGCGCATTTCTCGCATCGGCGTGCCATTGTGGGCAAAACACGCGAGGAACTGGTCACAGCCTTGCAAGATCCCAAGCCTGCCGTTCAGGGGCTTGACGAGCCGCGCATTGCCTTCCTGTTCTCCGGTCAGGGCAGCCAATATTTCGGCATGGGTCGGGAGCTTTATGAGACCGAGCCGGTGTTCCGCGCGGTGATTGATGATTGTGATCGTATTCTGGCCCCGCATTTTGCTGGTCGCTCCCTGCGTGAGTTCATTCTGTTCGGTGCAGATAAGGAGGCCATCAACCAGACATGGATCACCCAGCCTGCGCTGGTGGCCATTGAACTGGCACTGGCTGAGCTTTGGACATCCTATGGCGTGACCGCATCGATTGTGCTGGGCCATAGCGTTGGTGAAATTGCCGCCGCCATTTATGCTGGCGTCATGGATCGGGCCTCCGGCCTTGCCTTGATTGCCACCCGCGCCCGCTTGATGCAGAGCGCTGAAAAGGGTGCCATGCTGGCGGTTGCCGCACCTGCTGAGGCTGTTGCGGGCTGGATTACTGGCACCACGCTGGATATTGCCGTGATCAATGGTCCCG
>CAJYRE010000484.1 GCA_913776675.1 Rhizobiaceae bacterium | reverse complement strand
CCGTGCGGTGGATTTTCAGACGCAGATCAGCCACGCCTTTGGCGGCGTGGATGTGGTGCTGAACAGTCTGGCAGGCGATGCCATGCGCGCCAGCCTGAAATGCCTCAAGCCGTTTGGGCGCTTTGTGGAACTGGGCAAGCGCGATTATATTGGCAATACCGAAATCGGCTTGCGGCCATTCCGGCGCAATCTCTCCTATTTTGGGGTGGATGTGGATCAGCTTATGGCCAGCCACCCGGATGTGGCGGCGCGTGGCCTGGTTTATGTGCTGAAGGGATTCCAGTCCGGCAAATTCCTCGCATTACCGCACACGGTGTTTGCCGGTGAATTTGCAGGCGATGCCATGCGCCTGATGCAAGGGGCCGGGCATGTGGGCAAGGTGGTGATCTGCCCGCCGCATCTGCCAGCCCAGCCAGAGACCAAAACCGGCGATGTTGCACCTTTCCGCCCGGCGGAGGGTGTGCAGCTTATCATCGGCGGCACCGGCGGTTTTGGCTTGGCCACGGCCCAATGGCTGGCCGAAAAGGGAGCCAGCCACATTGTGCTGGCCTCGCGCAGCGGCAAGGTGCCCGCGCAGGATTTGCCCAAACTGGCAGAAATTTCCGCTCTTGGCGCACGGGTTGAGGTGATGGCGCTGGATGTGAGCAATGCTGCACAGGTTGAGGCCTTTGTGCAAAAGGTTGCCAGCACCATCGCGCCGATCAGTGGCATTTATCATGCCGCCGTGGTGCTGCATGATGCCTTTGCCATCAACCAGACACGGGAGCAGATTGCCGCTGTGCTGTCGCCCAAGGTGGAAGGTCTGCTCAATCTGGATCGGGCCACGCGCAGCCAGCCCATGCAGGATTTTGTGGTGTTTTCCTCCGAGGCCGCGCTGGTGGGCAATCCGGGGCAGGCAGTTTATGCCGCGGCCAATGCCTTCATGCATGGTGTTGTCCGCAACCGGCGCAAGGCGGGCCTGCCTGCGCTGGCCGTGGGCTGGGGGGCGGTTGCCGATGTGGGCATTCTCTCCAGAGATGTGGGCGTTGCCCGCAAGCTGGAGCGCATGACCGGGGCGCAAGGCATTCGCGCCGCCGAAGGCCACGGCCTTTTGGAAGACCTTCTGCCCCGGCAGGCTGATCTGGTCGAGCCCGTTGTCTATTTTGGCCGAATGCGGTTTGAAACCATGGCGCGTGATCTGCCCATCGTGCAGGCCCCGGCCTTCAGCCTGTTGTTCAGCTCGGAGATGGATGCGGACATGGGGGGCGATGGCGATTTGCTGGCCCATCTGGCCAACAAGAGCCCGGATGAGGCGGTGGCCATTCTCACCGGCCTGATCACCACCGAAGTGGCGGACATTTTGCGCATTCAGGCCAGCGATGTTGATATGCACCAGCCGCTGACCTCGCTGGGTCTGGATTCGCTGATGGCGCTGGAATTGCGCATGAGCCTTGAAAACAAATTCGGGCTGGAACTGCCATTGATGGCGATTACCTCGGTGCAAAACCTGAAGGATCTGGGAACGCGGGTGTATGAAATCCTGCAAGCCTCCAGCGCCAATGTTGCATCGGAGCGTGATGGCCTGCAAGATGCGCTCTACCATATGCATGTGGGCGCAGCATCGGAAGCGACGGATCAGACGATATGACACGCGCGTTTCGATCTGCGGCATGGTGGGTATTGATTGTGAAATGAGGTGTTTTACCCCGGATCGATCTCCCCCCTTGAGGGGGAGATGCCTGGCAAGGCAGAGGGGGGAAGCGTCATATCAAAACATGTATGGGCTGTGTTGCCATCGGCAAACATGCCCGTCACTCAGTTCAATGAACATCAGAGGCACGTGACATTATGGCCAAACCGAAAAATTCAGGCCGTCTTTCTGCGGCAGAACGTGCGGCATTGTTGAACACGGCATCCAAAACCGCCCCGGCGGCGGCCCCGGTGCGCGCACCCGTTGTTGCCGCGCCAAGGGATGTGTCGTTTGAAACCCTGCCGGGATATAAAACCATTCAGATTCAAAAACAGGCAGGCGATCTTCTGGGCATTTCCGTGCCGTTTTATCGTCTGCATCAGGTGCGGGCCGGTGCCCGATCTGTGGTGGATGGGCGCGATCTTCTCAATTTCGCCTCTTACGATTATCTGGGCATCAATGGTGATCCGCGCATCAGCAAAGCGGTGGCGGATGCCACCGAAGAATGGGGCACCAGTGTTTCCGCAAGCCGCCTGACGGCGGGCGAACGGGCCTGCCACCGGGCGCTGGAAGAGAAACTGGCGAATATTTATGGCGCGCAGGATTGCCTTGTGCATGTCAGCGGCCATGCCACCAATGTCTCAACCATCAGCAGCCTGATGGGGCCGAAAGACCTGATTGTGCATGATTCACTGGCCCATAACAGCAGTGTGGTCGGCGCGCATCAATCCGGCGCGCACCGGATGGTGTTTGCCCATAATGATAATGGCTCGCTGGAAGATATTCTCACCCAGCACCGGGATCGGTTTGAGCGATGCCTGATTGTCACCGAAGGGCTGTTTTCCATGGATGGCGATGGGCCGGATCTGGCCGATCTGATTGCCCTGAAAAAGCGCTTCGGCGCATGGCTGATGATTGACGAGGCCCATTCGCTGGGTGTGCTGGGCGCAACAGGGCGCGGCATTGCCGAGCGCGATGGCATTGACCCCGCTGAGGTGGACATCTGGATGGGCACGCTGTCCAAGACGCTGGTGGGCTGTGGCGGCTATATTGCCGGGCCTGCGCCCTTGATTGAATATCTCAAGTTCAACTCCCCCGGCATGGTCTATTCGGTGGGTCTGCCGGTGCCGATGACGGTTGCCTCGCTGACGGCGCTGGACATCATGCTGGAAGAGCCGCAGCGTGTGCGTGCGCTGCAGGCCAATGGCCAGCGGTTTCTGGAGCGGGCCCGTAGCAAGGGGCTGGATGTGGGCAGCAGTTGGGGGCTGGCGATTACGCCGATCATTCTCGGCGACAGTTTGAAAGCGGTGATGCTGGCCGATCGGCTGCTGCGGCGTGACATCAACGCCTTTCCGATTATTCCGCCCGGTGTGCCGGAAAAATCGGCGCGGTTGCGGTTTTTTATCTCGGCGGCGCATCAGCCTGCCGATCTTGATACCGCCGTGGATGTGATGGTTGAGGAATTTGAGCGGCTTTCCAAAGAGGGACTGTCTGTCGATACCATTGTGCAGAAAATGCGATGAGCAAGTCAGAATCTCCGCAGGATCAAACCGTGACATCCGCGATCATTTCCGGCGCATCCAGCGGCATCGGGGCTGCGCTTGCGCTGGAGCTGGCCGCCCCCGGCGTGCGGCTGGGCTTGCTGGGGCGCAACGAGCAGCGGTTGATGGCCATTGCGGCGGCCTGCGAACAGCGCGGAGCCATCTGCCAGCCCGGCTGTTTTGATCTGACAGACCGGGAGACGCTTGCCGCCTATTGCGCTGCGTTTGAGCAGCAAGGCGCGGTTGATCTGCTGATCAGCAATGCGGGCATTCTGGCAGGTCGCAGTGATGCCGTTGAGATGGAAAATGTGCAAACCGCCCATCGGGTGATTGGTATCAATCTGGTGGCGGCTGTGGATCTGGTTG
>CAJYRE010000483.1 GCA_913776675.1 Rhizobiaceae bacterium | reverse complement strand
GCAATGAACACCCCAGCATCGATCGTCATTCACAACGGTCGTATCCTTACCATGGAGAAGGGCAAGACCACAGCGCATGCTCTGGCCATTGCCGATAACCGGATCGTTGCGGTTGGCGAATGGCAAGACATCCAAACCTTTGTGGGGCCACAAACCCGCGTGATCGATGCGCAGCAGGCAACCGTACTGCCGGGTTTCAATGAAGGGCACATGCATATTTTTGGCGGGTCGGTTGGACTGATGCAACTGAACGTTTATGGCATCAAGGGCTTTGAGGCCCTGAAGGTGGCCGTGCATGATTATGCCGCCGCCCATCCTGATATGCAGCTTATAATTGCCAATGGAGCAGATTACGGCATCATTGAAGAGGCGCGCATGAGCCGTCATCATCTCGATGCCATTGTGCCCGATCGTCCGATCATTATCTTTGCCTTTGACCATCATACCGCTTGGGCCAATACAATTGCCTTGAAAAAGGCCGGCCTTTTGCACGGACGCGATGTGGGCCTCGGCAATGAGGTTGTGATGGGGGCTGACGGTCTGGCAACCGGAGAACTGCGCGAAGCCAATGCTTTTTCGCCCGTTGTCAAGCTGTCCGAAAGCGGTGGTCGTGACATGCTGGGAATTGCCACGGGTGGCGATCCGGAAAACGTCACGCCGGAGGAGCGTGCAGCAGATATTGCGGCCTTGAAGAAAGGTCTTGCTTATTGTGCATCGCTTGGCATCACCAGCATTCAGAATATGGATGGCAGCCTCTATCAACTGGAGCTGCTGGAAGAGATTGAACAGACGGAAGGACTGGCCTGCCGCATGCGCATGCCGTTCCACATGAAGAATTTCATGCCATTGAGCTATATTCAGGAAAAGGCTGTTGCATGGCGCGAGCGGTTTAACACCGATCGCCTGCGCAGCGATTTCATCAAAATGTTCATGGACGGTGTCATCGAAGGCGAAACCGCCGTTTTCCACCAGGATTATGCCCATAAGCCCGGACACAAGGGAGAGCCGCTGTTTTCGCAAGAGGCCTTCAACACCATCGCAACACTGGCGACCCGCGAAAATCTGCCTGTTGCGGTTCACGCCATCGGCGATGGTGCCGTCAATATGGTGCTGAATGGCTATGAAGCTGCCATTGCGGCAACCGGCAAGACGGATATTCGCCACCGCATTGAGCATATCGAAGTTGTGTTGCCCGGCGACATTCCCCGTTTCAAGGAGATGGGCGTTGTCGCATCCATGCAGCCTCCGCACCCTCCGGGCACGGGCGGTCTGCCCCTGCATCCCTGTATCGATTATATCGGTCGAGACCGCTGGCCCTATGCCTATGCCTGGCGAACACTGGTGGATGCGGGTGCAACCATGGTTTTTGCCACCGATTGGCCCGTTTCTCCGCTGGACCCCATGCTCTGCATTGAGCAGGCCATGACACGCACGGTCTGGGCACCAGACCTGAAGGATGAGCGCTTGTCTCTTGAGGAAACCCTGCACGCCTATACAATCAACAGTGCCTATGTGGAATCCATGGAGGACCGCAAAGGCATGTTAAAACCGGGTTATCTGGCCGATGTCGTGGTGTTCAGTGGCGATCTTGAAGCGGTGCCTTATGAGCAGATCTCAACCGTGCGGCCTGTTTTGACAATTTGCGATGGCAAGATCACCTTCGAAGCATAACATCCTGTTGCAAAATACGGACTGTCCGGTCCGTATTTTGGAAACAGCCATTGCCCTGTTTGGCGCATTGCCAGTTGCGCCGCCCCTATCAAAGACAAGAGTAAACCCATGAGCCAGAAAACCATCGGCATTCTCGTGACAGGCCATACACCGGAAGAGCTTGTTGAAACCTACGGCAACTATGCCGATATGTTCAGCCAGCTTCTGGATGGGCATGATTTTATTTTCAAACGATATTTTGTGGTCGATGGAATTTTTCCGGATAGCCCCCGTGATGCCGATGCCTGGTTGCTGACTGGCTCCAAATTCGGGGTTTATGAAGACCATGACTGGATACGAAAACTCGAATCCTTCATTCGCGCAGCCTATGATGTCGGCACCCCCATGGTTGGCATATGCTTTGGTCATCAGGCCATGGCGCAGGCCCTTGGTGGACGGGTCGAAAAATTTCAAGGTGGATGGGCAGCCGGTGCAACCACCTATCAAAGAACCGATACAGGCGCAGAACAGGTGCTGCTCGCCTGGCATCAGGATCAAGTGGTTGACGTTCCAAAGGCGGCCCGTGTTATTGGTTCCAATGCATTTTGCGCCAATGCCGTGCTGCGCTATGGCGATTGGGGGCTTTCCTATCAACCACACCCGGAATTTCGCCCGGATTTCTTCAAAGCCCTCGCCGAAGCAAGAGGATCTGCGCTTCCAGAAAACCTTTACCAATCGGCAAAGCGCATTGATCGCTCTCTGTCAACAACAGAGGTTGCAAAGGAAATCAGCCATTTTCTGAAAACCGCAACCTCAGCCATGCCGCAGTAGAAAAGCAATAAATCAGATCACGCCGAGCGTGGTGACGAGGAGAAACGCACAGTCCACGACACACATATTTTGATATGCGGTTCACACCCTCTGTTCCTGCCGGACATCTCCCCCACAAGGAGGGAGATCGGCGGGACGCAAGCCTCTCGCTCTCCATTTGCCCTTCGACATCCCGGAAAATGCAATGGGAGCTGATGAATAGCGCGATTTCGTCTATCCGATCTCCCTCGCTTTAAGGGGGAGATGGCTGGCAAGCCAGAGGGGGTGAGCCACAGAGGAAAACAATAGCGTCGTGTACTGTGTCACGGAAACACTGAAATACTCTGACTCTTTGTTTTCACGCATTTTCAGACGGACAACCGCTACACACTTTTCTCAGGTCAATGCTCTATTCACTGCGACGGGCTTTAACGAAACGGGTTGATGATACGCAGGCGGCCATCAATAACAAGGCCATCCTGCATGTCTTCCGAAAACAGCGTATCGCAACTGGCCAGAAGCGCTGCCGACACAATCATGGCATCATATGTGGAAAATCCATAGCGTTCTGCAAGAGCAAGACCTGTTTCATGGGTTCCAACTGTAACAGGCGCAATTGTCAACAAACCACGCACCATAGACAAAAACACCCGTGTCTCTTGCCATGACATCTTGATCTTTCGGCACAGAACATTGGTGATTTCATTGAGCACTTGCACACTGATCATGCCGCCTGCGGCAACGATGGCCTCTGCACGATCCGCTTTCACAGCATTATCAGAAGCAAGATACAGCAGCACGTTGGTATCCAGAAAACTACCGCTCATTCGCCTCATTCCGGTCGAACTTAAAATCAGCTGGCAGCCGACCACGAAACGCCCGCAGACGCTGAAGAAAATCTTCGCTCGTGGGTTTGCGGGCAATATCCAGTTCACGCCAGTCCGCGGCGCGAATCTCAATATCATCGCCCTCTTTCAAATTCAGCGCCTCGACCACTGCCGCCGGCAAACGCACGGCAAGGCTATTGCCCCATTTTGCAATCTGCATAACAGCCTCCATTGATCTACATTAGCCGCAATGTAGATCAATGGAGGCATTTGATCAAGCAGTTCCGATCACCACAATCGGAAGCACATCTTCGATGCCTTGGTATTATGGTGTTCCAGAAAGATGACGCCATGTTTGTTTTATGATCAGACGGCGTCTGCGAATACTTATCCTGCCTTGGCGCGGAAGTATTGCGAAACCGCCGTAAAGTAAGATGTCATCATCTGTGAATTGGCTTCTAGCAATTGCGATTGGAAACCAGTCACAAGGGCCTGACGCTTCGCCTTTCCGGTATCACTCTTGTAGAATGCTATCAAAGATTTGACGTCTTCAGGAGAAATATCAGCAATTGCAAATTCAATCGATAGTCTCTTTGCCTCTCTGGCAAGATCAGCTTTTGGCTTTATATCTTCACTGTTGATGCCAAACTGCTGAAAATAATTTTTCACAAGATCATCAATATCCGCCGGGGACAGTTTTGCCCATTGAGCAGGATCTTCATTGAAGAAACTCTCAAGAGACTTTTGCATGGCCATTTTGGTTGTCGTCGTTTCAGCCACCAAATCTGGCAGGGCCATAAGAGAAGCAAGGCTTTCAATATCAGCCTTATCCTGTCTTTCGTGAAGCCGAATCTTAACCCTGTCCTGATCAGCCTTGTTTCCTTGTTGGAAGACTGCGCCAATCCGCGCATAGCTTTCGACCAGGTTCTGGCTCGCTCTGACAAAGGCAGTATAGTCCATAGACGGATCAAGCGCTGATGAGGCTACTTTCGAAAAAATTGCTTTCCGCCATGCGTTCTCATCGAAAGCTCTCGTGGTCGCAGCCCGCAAAAGATCGGCGGCTTTGTCTACATCCACTTTTTTAAAGTGGTCCACAGTTTGCTTGGCCGTATCAATCAGTGACGGAATCG
>CAJYRE010000482.1 GCA_913776675.1 Rhizobiaceae bacterium | reverse complement strand
TTATGTGCTTTCTATAGCGCGTTTCAAGGACAAGATTTCTCACCCGCCGCACTATCAAATTGATAAACTTCTCTCGACGCGGCAAAACGTGAGAAGACGCCAATCCGCCAACCTGTGTATTCAATGTTTTCGCGCCCCAGATCATCAATAGAATAAAAAGACGCCCAGCCCGGCATCACGAGATTTTGATAATCGCACTTTTCTTTAGATTCAATGCAGAAATTGCACAATTTACGAGAAGATTCACATTTATCCAAAACTTCTCTACTGTGCATTAGCAAAAAACCAGACTTTTCTTTCAAAAATCGAAATATAAATAATCATTTTTGGGAATATTATTTCAGATAACAAAGGGGCAGACTCAGCGTTTGCGCACCCGGGAACTCTCAAAGCCAGATACCCCATTTTGATTTTAAAAACCCCTTAAAATAGTAGATTAGAACAGAAAAATGCTCTCGATTTTTTAAAAAAGCCCACAAAATACCGTCGGGGTTGCTGTACAATTTTCAAAATAATGCGACATTGGAGAGCCTGACCTTATTGGAAGGTCGGCATCTTTAGACTGAATTAACATAATCCATCAGACACCAAATAATTGCTCATGAAGACGGTCAGAAGGAGCATGCATGATGCATAAACTCGAAACACGACCACAGGATCTCGATTCCATTGCCAGAAATGGCAGCACCTTGCGACGTATGGCAGTTCGCATTCCCACGTATCTGGCTGACCTGCGCGAAAACCCTGCATGGCTGCCTATGTTTGTGCTGGCCAGAACCATGCCCGGCCGCAACCTGCATTGGCTAACAGCGCGAAAACCAAAAACGTCTGCCCCAGCCCAGCCCAGCATGTTCCCGGTCACCACACAAGCAGCCGTTACCGCTCTCAAGGACGATGGGATTTTCACAAACCTTCAGCTTCCCAAGGCGGTCCATGAAGAAATTCATGCCCATGCCCTGGCAACACCATGCTTTGGTAATTTCGACCGCAAACTGGAATTCAAAGCCAGTGAACATGCCGAGGCAGAAAAGAAATACGGCCGCCCCATTCTGAGCGGCCATCTTTTTGAACGTATTTTGACCTGTGAAGCCGCCATGCAGGTGCAGAAAGATCCTCTTCTGATCGATATTGCCAAGCATTATCTGGGTGCCGAGGCAAAGCTGATCACAACCCGGGTATGGTGGAGTTTTCCAACATCCGCGACCGAAAAAGACCAGAGCATGGCATCGCTGGGCAAGTTCCATTTTGATCTCGATGACTGGCGAATGCTGAAATTCTTCTTTAATATCAATGATGTTAATGAAGGCACAGGCCCGCATGTGTTCGTACGTGGCAGCCACCGCCGACGTAGCCTGAAGCATCAATATACCCTGCTGGTGGGGCATCCTGCTGAAGATGTGCTGGGATATTATGGTGCCGACAGCGCCCTTACGCTCACAGGGCCGGCGGGATCGGGCTTTGTGGAAGATCCTTTTGGTTTTCACATGGGCACCGTGCCAACCCAAACCCCACGACTGATGATGGAGGTTGGATTCGGTGTATCAACACCCTCCAAGCGCCGCTTCCACGGTGAACCTATTCTTCGTTGAGATGGAAAGCGCCGTGCGTTTTCTCAAACGCACGGCGCTGTAACTCTTTCAATCTTCTGCATAATTTTTGCTGGGCAGCGATTATTCTGCCTGGCAAGGCCAATCTTCTGGAGGTTTTAGCCCCGGCGGCAAGCGCGTGTTGCTATCACCGCAGGCAAGATCAATCTGATCCTGTTTCAGCCCCTTGGCCGTAGAAAGATCAACGCCGACAATGCGTGTGCGGAACATGAAGGCCTCATCAAAATCCACCCCCCCATCAAGCCGTGCGTTGGCCAGATTGACCCGCGACATATTGGCGAGCGCAAATTTGCTGCCGGTGAGAATGGCTTTTTCCAAATTCACACGCCCAAGCTCTGCCTTGGTAAAATCTGCCCCTGTCAGATTGGCACCCTTGAGATTGACACGTTGCATTTCGGCCGAAACAAATGTGGCGTCAACAGCAGACATATTGGCCATTTCGCTCCGATAGGCTTCGATGCGGTCAAATTTCGCGCCATCAGCCTTCGAACCAGACAGGAGAGTCCGAATCAGGGTTGCCTTTTCCAGATCAGCCGATTGCAGATTGGCATTACTCAGATCTGTAAAACTCAAATCGGAATCATACAGATTGGCACCGTTAAGATTGCTACCGCCCAGCATGAGCTGACGTTTGAAGCAACCGGACCAATCGACCTTACTATCGGCACTGCTGCGACAATCGGCAGCCATGGCTGTTTGAAAAACAAGAACGAAACCGCCCAAAGACAGCAGAGCCACGACCCAACGTAAAAACTTTTTCACTCTCCGCAATGACGTGGGCATCATTCAAAAACAACCTCTCCAGACCCTTGCTTCAAACGCAACAGTATATGGCGTTATCCGATTTCGTCCCTAAAAGAATGTGTATACGGCAGAAAAACAAGGGCCACATTCAACTTTAGACGAAAAACCGTCAATATCTCTTACAAAACAGGTGCATCTCACAGCGTTTTGACATGTCATAACATTGTATAGAGCATTCTGTTTTCAATGCCAGAGACGACAAGATCACAATCAGGAAACCGAAGTTTATGCAATGCAAATGCGCCAAACCGGATGATCAGATCAAGTGAAGTGATGGTAAAGGCCTTAAAACGAAAAACCTGCCGCGGGAGGAGGTGCGGCAGGTTTTCCGAAAAGAACCGAATGACAACTGGGAGGAGGAGTGTTGTCATTCTAATGGGCCGTTCTGGGAGGAGGAGGAGTGAACAAGCCCATCAAGTCGAAGCTCTGCGGGAGGAGAAGCATCACTTCGATGAAAAGAGTTATACGCTAATTTCGCTCATTTAACAGGCAGATTTTCGCAAACCAGCCATGCGCTATGCGCGCATCGAATGCCTGAAGCCTTTTCTTTCAGGCTGCAATTCGCAATCACGACAACAAAGCCGAAACCGCCTCCTCTTTTGTCCGGCATGAGAGGACTTCCAGACGGAAAACCGCTCCGCAGTTTTCGTGAAAATTCTCTAATGCTGTGCAGAAGCCGTGACGGCGTGGGCATCCGGGTGGATGGCAAAACGGTCGATCATATGGCTGCTGGCTTCATTCATTCCCAAAACCTGCACCACAGCACCCTTTGAGCGAAACTTCAGAACCACCTTGTCCAGCGCACTCACTGAGGTAATATCCCAAAAATGCGCGCGCGTGACATCGATGGTAATGGCCCGGCTATCGGTTTCAAAATCAAAAGCCGCCACGAAGATTTCGCTGGATGCGAAGAAAATCTGCCCGTCAACGCGATAAATCCTTGAGCCGTCGGCACAATCTTCTGCTTTGACATGCACCATACGGGCAACCTTGCCCGC
>CAJYRE010000481.1 GCA_913776675.1 Rhizobiaceae bacterium | reverse complement strand
GATCATGGCGATGCGCAAGAGACGGCTTGCCGCGAAGTGATGGAGGAAACCGGCTATCAGATTACGGCTCCACGCTTTCTGTTTGCGGCTTATATGTCGCCAGGCATGGTGACGGAGAAAATCCATTTCTTCTATGCCGAAATCAGTGATGCACAAAAACTGGCAGCCGGCGGTGGGCTGGAGGAAGAACACGAAGATCTCGAATTGGTCGAACTACCTTTATCTCAAGCGGTGTCCATGGTCGACACGGGCGAGATTGTTGATGCGAAAACCATCATGCTGTTGCAATGGGCAGCGTTGAACGTGTTGTAAGGCGCAAACATTCAGACACAGAACAGTCCGGGCGACGCTTATGCACTGCCCGGATTTTTTTGCTTGCAAGAATAATAAATATAAAATATATTAAATAATATAATAACTAATCCAACGATGACCAATTCATGCTGTCAAGTTGCAAAGGTTGGTTGGTTGTAGCGATTGCCAACTCATATCCTATGGACATGATAGAATATGGTTTTGTGAGAACAGGACCGATCCGCGGATGCCTATGCCCTGTCAAAATTGATTCTGTATGCGCTTCGGGTCAATGTTGAGGAGGGGGCTGGAACCAGAAGACAATGGCCGTCGTTGTCGGAAAATATCGCTGAATATTCTGGAGGGCGCGGCATGGGAGAGCAGTTTGCGGACATGAAAACGCGGGCAGGTATGACTCCAGAAACCATGGAGGCGCGTGCCACCGAAGTGGCTGGGCATCTCAAGATACTGGCGCATCCCATGCGCTTGATGCTGGTCTGTACGCTTGTGGAGCGCGAATATTGCGTTGGTGAGCTGGAAGAAAAGCTGGATATTCATCAGCCCAATTTGTCGCAGCAGCTCACGGTGCTGCGTGAGGCCGGAATTGTAAAGACGCGGCGTGAGGGCAAGCAGATTTTTTATGCCCTGAGCGAGGCCAAGACCCAGCAGTTAATTGCAGCACTGTTTACCATTTTCTGCGCAGAGGATGTCCCTTGATGATGACTTATCTTCCTTCGCTTGCAGGCGGCATGCTGATTGGCCTTGCCTGCATTCTGTTTCTGATCCTCAATGGTCGCATTGCCGGTATCAGTGGGATTGTCGGCAAACTGGCGGCGGGTGAGCATGCTTTCGGCAATGTCGCTTTTGTGCTTGGTCTGTTGGCTGGTACCGTGCTGTTTGTCGGCCTGTATGGTCATTGGCCCACTGTCACCATCACCGCCACATTGCCGGTTATCCTTGTGGCCGGGCTGCTGGTGGGCTTTGGTGCGCGCATGGGCTCGGGCTGCACCAGCGGCCATGGCGTCATGGGACTGGCCCGTTTTTCCAAACGTTCTTTTGTTGCTGTCGTCACATTTCTGGTTGCCGGCATTGTCACCGTAACATTTTTGAGAGGCAGCCTATGAACCGGGTGGTTATGCAAACTCTGGCAAGCCTCGGCTGCGGTGTGATGTTCGGATTTGGCCTGTCGCTTTCCGGCATGCTGGACCCGGCGCGGGTGCAGGGCTTTCTGGATGTTTTCGGTGTCTGGGACCCAAGCCTGATGTTTGTGCTAGGCGGTGCTGTTGGGGTGGCGACCGTTGGCATGCTGCTGGTGCGGGTTATGCCCCGTCCGGTTTTGGCGGATGCCTTCAATATGCCCACCAAGACACAGATTGATAGGCCGCTGGTGCTCGGCTCTGCCATTTTCGGCATTGGCTGGGGGCTTGGTGGCTTTTGCCCGGGACCAGCCATTGCTTCGCTACCGATGGGCTATGGCGCTGTCTTGCTGTTTGTGGCGGCAATGGTGTTGGGAATGCTTTTGCATGATCGGGTTGTGGCCAAGGTCTTCAGATAAGGCATATAAGCAGGATTGCTATGCAAAGCTTACGCGCTGATCAACCTATCCATCGCGTTGGCGGCAAAGCCTGAGCGGGCGATTGTCCCATCGGCCTGCATTGTCACAGTGCCTTCAGCCACCAGCTTGAGTGCCAGCGGATAGGTCTGATGCTCCACCGTCAGCGTGCGGGCAGCAAGGCTGTCTGCGGTGTCTGTGGGCAAAATCGGCACCACAGCCTGCGCAATCACCGGGCCTTCATCCATGCCTTCGGTGACAAAATGCACCGTGCATCCGGCAATCTTCATGCCGGCATCCAGCGCCCGCTGGTGGGTGTGAAGACCCGGAAACAGCGGCAGAATCGAAGGATGAATATTGAGAATGCGGCCCTGATAATGGCGAATAAACTCCCCGGACAACAGCCGCATATAACCCGCCAGGCAAACCAGATCCGGCTTGACCGCATCTAACGCGCTCAAAATCGCAGCCTCATGCTCAGCCTTGCTGGCATAATCCTTGCGGGCAAAGCTTGCTGTGGCAATGCCAAGCGCTTGCGCCTTGGCAAGTCCGCCTGCATCGGGCTTGTCGGAAAACACCGCCACGATCTCTGCCGGATAATCTGCGGCTTCACAGGCCTTGGCCAGCGCCAGCATGTTGGAGCCGCCGCCGGAAATCAGAACTGCAATGCGTTTGCGCATCCCGCTCATAGACCAAGCGTTCCCTTATAGACCGTGCCGGGTGCACCGTCTTCGCGGGCAACCATCCGGCCCAGACGCGCAACCTTTTCGCCTTCCGCTTCCAGCACAGCCGTGACCTTGTCAGCATCGGCATCCGAGACCACCACAATCATGCCCACGCCGCAGTTGAAGGTGCGCAGCATTTCGTTCTGGGCCACGCCGCCGACCTTGGCCAGCCATGAGAACACCGCAGGCACCGAGATGGAGGCCAGATCAATTTCAGCCGCCAAGTGCTTGGGCAGCACGCGCGGAATATTCTCTGGAAAACCGCCGCCGGTGATGTGGGCCAGAGCCTTCAGGGCCTTGATTTCGCGGATTGCCTTCAACAGTGGCTTTACATAAATGCGGGTCGGCGTCAGCAGCGCTGCACCCAAGGTTTTGCCATCGGCAAACGGTGCCGGCGCATCCCAGCCAAGACCAGACAGCTCAACGATCTTGCGCACCAGCGAGAAACCGTTGGAATGCACACCAGATGACGCCAGACCCAGAATAACGTCGCCTTCGGCAATGTCACCAGCCGGCAGCAATTGGCCGCGCTCGGCAGCACCAACGGCAAAACCGGCCAGATCATAATCGCCGCCCTGATACATGCCGGGCATTTCTGCCGTTTCGCCACCAATCAGGGCGCAACCGGCCTCAAGGCAACCTGCGGCAATGCCGCCAACAATTGCGGCTCCCTGATCGGGGTCGAGCTTGCCGGTGGCATAATAATCGAGAAACAGCAGGGGTTCTGCGCCCTGAACCACCAGATCGTTGACGCACATGGCCACGAGATCGATACCTACCGTGTCATGCAGGCCCGCATCAATGGCGATTTTCAGCTTGGTGCCGACGCCATCATTGGCGGCCACCAGAATGGGATCGGTAAAGCCTGCGGCTTTCAGGTCGAACAATCCACCAAAACCGCCGATTTCGCCATCAGCGCCGGGACGGCGGGTCGATTTTACGGCAGGTTTGATCTTTTCGACCATCAGATTGCCCGCATCAATATCAACGCCTGCATCGCTATAGGTCAGACCATTTTTACCAGACTGGCTCATCCGTCACTTCTCCGCTGAACTGGCCCGCGCATGAGGGGCTGTTGAGAGCACTTTTCGCCCGCCATGGCATGAGTGTCGGCTTGATGCAAGCATTAGCGCAGGAAACCCCCGCTTTTTCGTCGGATTCATGCGATAATATCGCTTCATCGACAATTGCGGCACTGACACCTTGACCCTTGCCCGAGATGCACCCTATCTCATCTGAGGAAACCAATAACAGCAACGTCATCATCAAGGATCAAGGATAACACGATGAATACACGTGTCAGCGGCTCTGTCCTGTGGCGTCAGGTGTTGTTTGGACTGGCGACGCTTGCCGTCATTGTCATTTTTCTGCTGACCTTCAGCTCCATCCTGCTGCCCTTTGTGGCGGGCATGGCATTGGCCTATTTTCTCGATCCGGTCGCTGACCGGCTGGAGCGTCTGGGCCTGTCGCGGTTGATGGCCACTAGCCTGATCCTGATTTCCTTTGTGGTGGTTTTTGCCGTCTCGCTGGTGATCATCATTCCGATCCTGATCAATCAGCTCAATGACTTCATCAACAAGCTGCCGGATTATGTGACGCAATTGCAGCAACTCATTGCCAAATCGAATGCGTCGTGGATTCCAAACTGGCTGGAAAGCCAGATCAGCAGTCAGATGGCGGCGATCAAAGGCAATTTTTCCAAATATCTGGCAGAAGGGGCAGGGTTCATTGGCACGCTTCTGTCGCAATTGTGGAACTCCGGCAAGGCGCTTCTGGATATTATTTCGCTGCTGGTCGTTACCCCGGTTGTGGCTTTCTATCTGCTTTTGGACTGGGACCGGATGATGGCCAAGCTCGATAGCCTCGTGCCGCGCAATCAGGTGGGGGCCGTCCGCGAGATTGCTCACGAAATGAACCGCACCATTGCAGGCTTTGTGCGCGGGCAGGGGTCGCTTTGCCTCATTCTGGGCATTTATTATGCCATTGGCCTGTCGGTGATCGGGCTGAATTTTGGTCTGTTGATTGGCTTTTTCACCGGCATGATCAGTTTTATTCCCTATGTGGGGTCCACAGTCGGGCTCATTCTGGCCGTTGGTATGGCATTGGTGCAGTTCTGGCCTGATTACATCTGGGTGGTTATCACGGCTGCGTTTTTCTTCACGGGCCAGTTTCTGGAAGGTAACTTTCTTCAGCCCAAACTGGTGGGGCAGAGCGTTGGCCTGCATCCGGTATGGCTGATGTTTGCCCTGTTTGCCTTTGGGGTGCTCTTCGGTTTTCTGGGCGTTATGGTGGCTGTTCCCTGTGCGGCAGCGGTTGGCGTGCTTGTTCGTTTTGCTGTCCGGCGGTATCTTAATAGTGATTTGTATTATGGCGAGGCGGCCAGCCTGATTGATGAGCCTCAACCCTCAGCAATTTCAGAACAGTCGCGTCCTCCTGCAATTTCAGAGTCGTAAATGAGTGACAGTATCAAGGTGGCAGGACGCCGCAAAGACGGCGAGCAACTGCCACTTATCTTTCAGCATCCCCCGGCATCAGGCCGGGATGATCTTCTGGTGTCTGATCGTCTGGCCCAGGCGGTGGCCATTGTGGACGCATGGCCGCATTGGCCTGCGCCCGTGGTTATCCTCACAGGGCCGCAAGGCTCAGGCAAATCGCATCTGGCCGAAATCTGGCGTCAGCAAAGTGCGGCGCGCGATATTATGCCCTCAAGCGGCTCTGATGCCGCGCTGATTGCCGCGCAAAGCCCGGTTTTGTTCGAAGATGCCGATCGCGCTGGCTTTGATGAGGTGGAATTGTTTCATGTGATCAACAGCGTTCGGCAGAATGGCCAGAGCCTGTTGATTACCTCGCGCACATGGCCGCTCTCATGGCCGGTGCAATTGCCCGACCTGCGCTCGCGTTTGAAAGCGGCAACGCTTGTGGAAATTGGCGAACCGGATGAGATATTGCTGTCACAGGTTATCGTCAAACTGTTTGCCGATCGGCAGCTTTCGATTGATGACCGGCTGGTGGATTATATCGTGCAGCGCATGGAACGATCGCTGGCGACAGCGCAGGATGTGGTGGAACGGCTGGATCAGCTTGCCCTTGCGCGGCGCTGCAAACTGTCGCGTGCGCTGGCCACGGAAGTGCTGGATGAACTGACACAGGGGGGGCGGCGCTGATTGGCATCGTGCCCAAGTGTCACAGTCGCGTCGTCATATTGTTATAAATCGCCGAAAGGCGTTGAAAATAAAGGCGGGAAACAATGGAATCGGTGATTTTGGACGAAACGGTAACCTTGGCCGGGGAAGAGGTGGCGCGGGAAGATCTGATGGACAGTCCGCACCGTTTCATCAACCGCGAGTTTTCCTGGTTGCAGTTCAATCGCCGTGTTCTGGAAGAGACATTGAATACAGCGCACCCCTTGCTGGAGCGTGTGCGGTTTCTCTCCATCTCGGCGGCCAATCTGGATGAGTTTTTCATGGTGCGCGTGGCCGGGCTGGAAGGTCAGGTGCGTCAGGGCATCATGATCAAAAGCCCTGATGGCCGCACACCTGCCGAACAGCTTGAAGATATTCTGAAAGAGATCGACAATTTGCAGATGGAACAGCAGGCCTCGCTGGCCGTGCTGCAACAATATCTGGCCAAGGAAGACATTCTGATCGTGCGCGCCGCCGCCCTGTCGGAAGAAGATCGCAAATGGCTGGAAAATGAGTTTGAACAGGCGATTTTCCCGGTTCTGACGCCGCTATCGATTGATCCGGCCCATCCTTTCCCCTTCATTCCCAATCTTGGTTTCTCCATGGGGCTGCAACTGGAAAGCCTGCGTGGCAAGGAGCCGATGACGGCGCTTTTGCGTCTGCCGCCAGCGCTGGATCGCTTTGTGCGCCTGCCCGATGACAATACCACCATCCGCTACATCACGCTGGAAGATGTGGTGGGCCTGTTTATCCATCGTCTCTATCCCGGGTATGATGTGAAGGGTTACGGCACCTTCCGCATTATCCGCGATAGTGATCTGGAAGTGGAAGAAGAAGCCGAAGATCTGGTGCGTTTTTTCGAGACAGCCCTGAAGCGTCGTCGTCGCGGCTCGGTTATCCGCATTGAGACGGATTCGGAAATGCCGGTGGCCTTGCGCCATTTTGTGATCGAGCAATTGGGCGTACCGGACAATCGTGTTGCGGTTCTGCCGGGTCTGCTGGCCCTCAATACCATGTCGGAAATCACCAAGGCTCCGCGGGATGATCTGCGGTTTGAGCCTTACAATGCGCGATTCCCGGAACGGGTTCGTGAGCATGCGGGCGATTGCCTGGCTGCGATCCGTGAAAAGGACATGGTGGTTCATCACCCCTATGAGAGCTTTGACGTGGTTGTGCAGTTCCTGCTGCAAGCGGCGCGCGACCCGGATGTTCTCGCCATCAAGCAAACGCTTTATCGCACATCGAACAACAGCCCGATTGTGCGGGCGTTGATTGATGCAGCGGATGCCGGAAAATCGGTGACGGCGCTGGTGGAATTGAAGGCCCGCTTTGATGAAGAAGCCAATATCCGCTGGGCACGCGATCTGGAGCGGGCTGGCGTGCAGGTGGTGTTCGGCTTTATCGAGCTGAAAACGCATGCGAAAATGTCGATGGTCGTGCGTCGGGAAGATGGCAAGCTGCGCACCTATTGCCATTTGGGCACCGGCAATTATCACCCGATCACCGCCAAGATTTACACCGACCTGTCGTTTTTCACCTGCAATCCGAAGATTGCCCATGACATGGCCAATGTGTTCAACTTCATCACCGGCTATGGCGAGCCGGAAGAAAACATGAAGCTGGCCGTTTCGCCTTACACCATGCGATCGCGCATTCTGCGTCACATCGAGGAAGAAACCAGCCGTGCCAAGGCGGGCAAGCCTGCGGGCATCTGGATGAAGATGAACTCGCTGGTGGACCCGGAAATCATCGATGCGCTTTACCGCGCAAGTGCGGCAGGCGTCGAGGTGGATCTGGTTATCCGTGGTATCTGCTGCCTGCGGCCGCAGGTGCCGGGGCTGTCGGATAATATCCGGGTCAAGTCGATTATTGGCCGTTTTCTGGAACACAGCCGCATCTTCTGCTTTGGCAATGGCCATCGCCTGCCATCGGAACACGCGCTGGTTTATATCGGCTCGGCGGACATGATGCCGCGCAATCTCGACCGCCGCGTCGAAACCCTGGTGCCTTTGGTCAATCCAACCGTGCATCAACAGGTTTTGTCGCAGATTATGCTGGGCAATCTGATTGACAACCAGCAGAGCTACGAGATATTGCCCGATGGTACATCGCGGCGTATTGATGTGCGCGAGGGGGAAGAACCTTTCAACGCACAGCATTATTTCATGACCAATCCAAGCCTGTCCGGGCGTGGTGAGGCCCTGAAATCAAGTGCGCCGAAATTGATTGCTGGGGTTGTTTCCGGCCGCAAAAGCTAAACTGGATCTGCATGACTCAATCAGAAGCGCAGGGGCGGCTGCCCGGCATAGCCCCTGTTTCCGTTGTCGATATCGGCTCTAACTCGATCCGACTTGTGATCTACGAAGGTTTGTCGCGCGCGCCAGCCATTCTCTTCAATGAGAAGGTTCTGTGCGGCCTTGGCAAGGGTCTGGCCTTGAATGGTCGCATGGATGATGAGGGCGTTGCGCGTGCGCTGGCGGCCTTGCGTCGTTTCCACGCCTTGTCGCAGCAGGCCCGTGCGGTTTCCATGCATGTGCTGGCAACTGCGGCTGCGCGTGAGGCAGAAAATGGCCCGGCCTTCATTGCTGAAGCCGAGCGTATTCTGGATCATAAAATTGAAGTGCTCACGGGTGAGCAGGAAGCGCTCTATTCTGCCCTCGGCATTATCAGCGGTTTCCAT
>CAJYRE010000480.1 GCA_913776675.1 Rhizobiaceae bacterium | reverse complement strand
GTTGGCCAGACAATTGCGACAAAAGCCTGCCAGATTCATCAGGTCAATGTTCTGCACATCGCTGCGATGGCGCAAATGGCTGATGAGCTTTCGAAAAGCGGCAGCTTCCAGTTCGGTCTGCTGCTGCATGGACAATTTGGTCATGGCCCCTGTTTCCTTCCGTGTCTGTCGGTTTGCAGACATCTGCTGTGTCTGTTCTTTCTGTCAACCGGGTTCGGTTACGGCATTATGCTGTGGTATAAGCCCCGGTACGAGACGCAAACTGCTGGTAAACATGCAGATCCGGATTGGCATTCATTGCGGCAAAAATCGGCTCCAGTCGATTTGCCCATGCGGCAACGCCTGCATCATCACCGATCAGATCCTGCCGTACCTCCAACAGAGCATGGGGAATGCCAGGCACCATGCAATGGCGATACATTGTATCGTTTTTCAAGGCGCCGTCATAGGGTTCATTATCACCGACCAGAATGTCGCCCGGTGCGCGTAAAAGCTCCAGTAGCGGTGTTACCGCCCGATGGTCCGTATCCCACAACACTGCCGCATGCCATGGTCTTGGCACACCTTTCCAGGCAGGCGTATAGGAATGCAGCGATAACACCAGCGGAGCATTCCCGGAGGCCTTCGCCACTTGCGCAATCACCGCCTCAACGGTTTTGTGATAGGGCCTGTGATAGGTTTCAATCCGATGTGCCCATTCTGCTGCGCTGATAGGGTGGTTGCCGGAAATGATGGCTCCATCAGAGATTTTCATAATGAGTGTCGGGTCATCCTCACCACGGTTCGGATCAATCAGCAACCGGGAGAAACAGGATAGCACCGCTGGAACACCGAGACGGGCCGCAAGCTGGCGGGTCAATGCTTCCACGCCAATATCGTAGGCGATATGCCGCTCAAAGGCGCTGGACGGCAGGCCCAGAGAGCCATATTGTGCGGGAAGCCTGTTCATGGCGTGATCCGCAAGCAGCACAAGGCCCTTTGTGTCGTTGCCGGGAATGGTTTCAAAGACTGTAAATTCACTCATTGGATTCATGCTTATGGGGCCATGTGGGGAATAAGACGGTTACCGTCTACAGGCTGTGGGTTAAATGTGTGTTTCATGGCGCTTTTGGGGCCTGTTTTTCACAATGACGTCATTCATGTGGATAACAATGACGTGTTGCACAATGCCTTATGCTAGCCTGATTTCAGGAGAAAATTATGCAGAAGATTGAAAGTGTTACAGTCTATTGTGCAGGTGGGTGCAAGCCTGTCTGTCAGCCGTTGCCTTTCTGTCTTGTCCTGCGTGAATGCCCATATCACAATTATAATCGATTAGAGTTGCGTTGACTTTCTTGGTGCATCGTCGCAAGAAAGCAACACAGAAAAATGGAGTTTCGTCGGAAGCCGTGCCTCATTCACAAAAACACTCTTCCGTTGCAGGTTCCGGGTGCGTTATGCGCCTGTCCCTGTTACTGAGCATTCTTGCCGCCCCTCTTGCGATAGCGACACCAGCGCATGCTGATTTTCGTGTGTGCAATGGTAGCCAAAATCTTGTTGGTGTTGCCATTGGATACCGTGGCAGCGATGGCTGGGTCAGCGAAGGCTGGTGGCAGGTTCCCGCCTCGACATGTGCCACCCTGATCGAGGGTGAGCTGAAATCCCGGTATTACTACCTTTATGCCGAAGATGCAGCCCGTGGTGGCCGCTGGGCCGGCAATGTCAACATGTGCGTGGCCGAAAACGAATTTAAGATTGTTGGTGTCCAGGACTGCTTCAAGCGCGGTTATCAACAAATGGGTTTCAAGGAATATGACACGGGCCGGCAGGGAAGCTGGATGGTTCAGTTGTCAGATACACCAGGCACGCAGGAAGGCCAGAAGTGATGAGACGTAATCGTAAAGTCAAGATTCTCGCAACGCTCGGACCCGCTTCGCAAGACGAAGCGATGATCCGCAAGCTGCACGAAGCAGGCGCGGATCTGTTCCGAATCAACATGAGTCATGCAAGCCATGATCTGATGCGCACTCTTGTGCAGCGAATCCGCAATGTTGAAGCCGCTTGTGGTCGCCCCATTGGTATTCTGGCTGACCTTCAGGGGCCCAAGCTGCGCGTTGGCAAGTTCAAGGACACCTCTGTTGCGCTCTCTGTGGGGCAGACATTTACGCTCGATAACAATGAAGAACTGGGCGATGATACCCGCGTTTTCCTGCCGCATCCTGAAATTCTGGAAGCGGTCAAGCCAGGCCACCGTTTGTTGATCGATGATGGCAAGCTGCATTTGCGCGCCGAAAAATGTGACGGCAAGAGCATTGTCTGCACCGTGGTGGCTGGAACCAAGATTTCCGACCGCAAGGGCGTCAGCCTGCCCGATACCATTCTGGCCTCGGGCGTATTGACCGATAAGGACCGCGCCGATCTGGATGCCGTGCTGGCCACCAATGATGTGGATTGGGTGGCGCTGTCCTTCATTCAGCGTCCTGAAGATCTCACAGACGTGCGCAAGATTGCCGGTGGCCGCGTTGGCCTGATGTCGAAGATCGAAAAGCCGCAGGCCATTGAATGCATCGATGAAATCATCGAATTGTCCGATGCGTTGATGGTGGCACGTGGCGATCTGGGCGTGGAAATGCCGCTGGAAGCCGTTCCTGGCATTCAGAAGCAGTTGATCCGTGCATGTCGCCGTTCTGGCAAGCCGGTGGTGGTGGCCACTCAGATGCTGGAATCGATGATCAGCGCGCCGGTGCCAACCCGCGCCGAAGTGTCCGACGTGGCAACGGCTGTGTTTGAAGGTGCCGACGCCATCATGTTGTCGGCCGAATCGGCATCGGGTCAGTATCCGGTGGAAGCCGTTTCGACCATGGCGTCGATTGCCCGTACCATCGAGCGCGAACCGCATTATCCGGGCATTATTTATGCCCAGCGTCCGCAGCCAGAAGCCACGGGGGCCGATGCCATTTCGCTGGCTGCCCGTCAGATTGCTGAAACGCTGAAACTGAAAGCCATTGTCTGCTACACGGCATCGGGCAACACGGGTCTGCGCGCCTCGCGTGAGCGGCCTGAAGTGCCGATCATTGCCCTGTCGCCGGTGATTCAGACAGCCCGCCGCCTGTCTGTGGTCTGGGGTCTGCATTGCGTTGTCTCGGAAGAGCCGAAGGATCTGGATGACATGGTCAACCGTGCTTGCCGCATTGTGGTGTCTGAAGAGTTCGGCGCACCGGGCGACCGTGTGATCATCTCTGCAGGCGTGCCACTGGGCACACCGGGTGCTACCAACATGCTGCGTATTGCCTATGTGGCACCAGACGGCCAATCGGGCATCTGATTGCCGTGGCATTATGCCTTTCTCAAATATCAGCCGCTCGGAACGTCCGGGCGGCTTTTTTTATGGGTGTAATGTGAACGGGATTCGGGATACGCCCGCCATCTTTTCCATGGTTGCAATGGCCAGATCGGTTGCCACGTAATCGGGCTTGTGACCCACGCTCCGCAGCCAGATCAGTTCGGCCCCTTCAATGTCCCGCGCCAGGCCGGTGGAGTGGATATTGGCCAGCACAATATCATCGCTATCGCCGGTGATGATCACAGTCGGCACCTTGATCTCTTGATAGCGTGTCGCCATGCGGCTGACATAGGCGTGCAGTCCGGCCACATCAATCGCGTTATAGCGAAAGGTTCTGGGCCGCAGCACCAGCGTGGGTGCTGTTCGAGTAATATAATCGGCGGGAGCAGGATTGGGCGCAAACACGGCGTCGATGGCTTTTTTCATCCGCAGGGTGCCTGCCAAGGGTGCAACCACATGAGCAAAGAGGGGGCCGATGATCGGTCTTGCGCTGAGGCGATAGTGCCAGTCCACACCACCCGGCCAAGGGTGCGTGGCAGGGGCCAGCAGCAGCAAGCCTCTGGTCTTTTCCGGATGTAGCACGGCAAAGCTGGCCGCGACGGCCCCGCCAAAGGAATGGCCGACAAGGATGGCTTGTTTGATGCCAACCGCATCCATGGCCGCGGCAATGGCATGGGCCTGACCATCTGGTGTATCATTGTCTGGCCCGCCGCGATCTGAATATCCATGGCCGGGACGATCAACAAAGAAAAGTTCGGCGCGGCCGCGTAACGGCTCCAGAAAGGCGTTTGCCTGATCCAGAAGATTGCCGCTGGCTCCGTGAATAAACACCAACGGCGGCAAATCCGCGGTTTGATCGGCAGGCACATGCAGGGCATGCATATGCATGTTGCCCAGAGCAATGCGCTTGCCAACGGGCGGATGAGCCTTTGTCACGGCTGCGGCCATGATTTTTCCATAGACCACGGCAGCGATGAGGAGGGGGATAAGGACGATCAAGACAATTGAGGCAGCCCAATGCAAGCGTATGTCTCCTGATGCGATTGGGGGGCTTTACGTGCGGGCACCCGCGAGTTTT
>CAJYRE010000479.1 GCA_913776675.1 Rhizobiaceae bacterium | reverse complement strand
CCAATCGTCTAGATCGATTTCTTAAATTCCCTAATTTTTGAGGATAATCCCCTGATTAATAAGGAATTATAACGTAATTTTTCTTTTCAAAAAGACCAATTTGACATTGATAAAATTATTGGTATTATCTTGGTATTGTCATCTGACCACAGGATAAAAAAATATAAGTGGTCGACTGTCGGGGAGCGCGATCATGACGAATATCGGGATTTTTGCGCAACTCTCTGCTGCGCAAGGCGGTCCACTCTACATCAAGCTGAAAAAACTGATAGAGGACGCCATTGTTTCAGGTGCGCTAAAACATGGAGATGCACTGCCCTCGGAGCGCGATATTGCCGATGCGGCACATATCAGCCGGGTCACGGTGCGCAAAGCCATTGATCATCTGGTGGAAAGTGGCCTTCTGGTGCGTCGTCACGGCTCCGGCACGTTTGTTTTTAAACCTGTGCCGCGCATGCAGCAGCCCTTGACCCGATTGACCTCTTTTTCAGAAGACATGGCCAGACGCGGTATGACCGCCGGCTCGCGCTGGATTGAACGGGCATTGTGCTTTCCCACCCCGGAAGAAACCATGGCCTTGGGTCTGTCGGGAGATGCCAGAGTGGCGCGTATTTTGCGGTTGCGTACCGCCAATGATCTGCCCATTGCACTTGAGCGCACCAGCCTGCCCGATGATCTTTTGCCAAACCCGGAAAATATCGAAAACTCTCTCTACGCCTTTTTAAGTCAATCCGGCATCCGGCCCGTACGTGCCAACCAGCGCATTTCTGCTGTGGTGCTAAAGGACGACGAGACCGCATTGCTTGGTGTGCCGCCCGGCTCGGCTGCGCTTTCCGTGCAGCGAATTGCCTATCTTGAAACCGGACGTGTAATGGAAATTTCCAGCGCGCTCTATCGCAGTGATGCGTATGATCTGGTCGCGGAACTCACCCTTGCGCGCTAAAATCTTTGATCATGGGTTTATTTTTGAAAGTGGTATGTTCTGAATGACCTCAACCTTTGCCGTGACTGGTGGAAAAATTTTTGACGACACCTGTTTTGCTGATCGAACTGCAATGCTGGTGTCGGATGGCAGAATTACCGCACTTGTTGACGAAGCCGCTCTTGCCGCCGACATCAGGAAGA
The DNA here is from genome assembly GCA_913776675.1 of Rhizobiaceae bacterium. GTDB lineage: Bacteria > Pseudomonadota > Alphaproteobacteria > Rhizobiales > Rhizobiaceae > Allorhizobium. The sequence continues at coordinate 5,502 of CAJYRE010000479.1, read as the reverse complement.
TGGATGCCAAAGGTGCCTTGATCGTGCCCGGTTTTATTGATCTTCAGGTCAATGGCGGTGGGGGCGGGTTGTTCAATAACCAGCCGGATCTGTCTGGTCTGCGCACCATATGCGAAACCCATGCCCGCTTTGGCACCACAGCACTTTTGCCAACCTTGATCACCGATCGCCCGGAGATTCGGGAGAAGGCAATCGCGGCTGGAAAGCAGGCCTATGCCGTGAATATGCCGGGCTTCCTCGGTCTTCATCTGGAGGGGCCGCATCTTTCCGTTGTGCGCAAGGGCACCCATGATCCCGCGTTGATCCGTACCATGACAGAGGAAGATCTGGCCGTTTTGTGTTTGAACGCGGGCACATTTGGCAAATCACTCATCACCATAGCTGCGGAAAATGTCAGTATCGATCAAGTGCGCGCCTTGCGCGCTGCGGGTTATGTGGTCAGCCTTGGCCACACCGATGTGTCGTGTCAAAAAGCGGGCCGCTATGTCGACGCCGGTGTAACCATGGTGACGCATTTGTTCAACGCCATGAGCCAATTGGGCAACCGAGAACCTGGGCTGGTGGGGGCCGCTCTTTCCACACCTGCGATTTCCTGCGGCTTGATTGCAGATGGCTTTCATGTGGACCCCGTTTCCATGAGCGTGGCCTTGCGCGCAAAAACCGGTCCGGGGCGGGTATTTCTGGTGACCGATGCCATGTCCAGCATTGGCACGGACGAGGACGGTTTCATGCTGACCGGCCGACAGATCTATCGCAAAGGTGGACGCTTGACTCTGGCAGACGGCACATTGGCCGGCGCTGATATTGATATGTTGTCCTGCGTACGGTTTGTGCATGAGAAACTTGGCCTGCCCTTGGAGGAAGCCCTCAGAATGGCATCACTCTACCCTGCCGAGGCCATAGGCTGCCCACAGAAAGGTCGTCTGGCCACCGGAATGGACGCCGATTTTCTTCTTCTTTCCCCCGACCTCACACTTGTATCAACGTGGATTGGTGGTCATTGCGTCCATGCGCACCCCTCTCCTTCGGAGCATCTTCTGCCATGATCGTCTGTTTTGACATTGGCGGCACAGCCATCAAAGGGGCTGCGGCCTATTCGCCGGACGATATTCGTCCCTTCCCGCGCCAGCCAACACCGAGTGGCGATTTCGACGCTTTCGTTGCTACCATGGCCCATGTCATCGCCCAAGTGGATGAGCGCCCGGCCTGCATTGCCCTCTCCATTACCGGCATCATCGATCCCGATACCGGACTTGCGGTGGTGGCCAACATTCCCTGCATTCACGGAAGACCCCTGAAACAGGATCTGGAAGCAGCGCTCGGTTTGCCGGTTCTGATTGCCAATGATGCTGACTGTTTTGTGCTGGCAGAATCCGCCCTTGGCGCTGGACGCGGACATCGCGTTGTCTTCGGCGTTATTTTAGGCACCGGTGTTGGCGGTGGGCTTGTTATTAACCAGACGCTGATCAACAGCGATGGTGGCTTTGCAGGCGAATGGGGCCATGCGCCGATTGCCGCAACCGAAGCTGGCACACCCCCTGTGCATCTGCCCCGCTTTCAGTGCGGCTGCGGCCAAATCGGCTGTATAGATGCAACATGCAGCGCCAGAGGCTTGGAAAAAATCCACCAGCATTTGCATCAGGTGCAATTGACCAGTGAAGAGATTGTGGAAGGCTGGCAAAAGGGCGATGCCGCAGCCAGCCAGACAATTTCTGTCTTTGTGGATGTGATTGCTGGCCCCTTGGCCCTGGTGATCAATACCACCGGCACAACTATTGTTCCGGTGGGGGGAGGCCTCTCCAACGCGCCAAACCTGATGTCTGCGATTGATGTGGCCGTACGAAAACGCATCCTGCGCCAGTTTACTAGGCCGCTGGTGGTGCCAGCACAATGCAGGATAGAACCGGGTTTGATTGGCGCTGCAATCTTGGGACTAAACTCAAATCGACCTTAAACCAAAAATTGGCAAGAATTGCACTCTTCAACTTTTCCCCACAACGAAAACGTGATATTTTTGGAGTAAAGATTATAAGTTAAAGGTTGCATGGCATAAACTGCGAAGACTTTAAAATAATATAAAATTACAAATATATAATCGAAAAATTGCATATTGTTCTACCCAATAATCACACATAAAACGAAATATTTAAGAATCAATTTTATGTGAACTGGAGAGAAAATGGCCGAGAATCGAAAGACAACCTGTGGGAATTCTCCTTCGGCTTCTCCTAACAGCCTGACATCAAAGCAGTTTTTTGAACTCAACATCAATGGACGCACCATTCGCAGTGCAGAGGCCGTGCAGGCAGCCATTCTGGAAGCTGCAATCGAAGAGTTTTCTGCCAATGGCTTTTCGGGTGCCCGGGTAGACACCATTGCGCTTCGGGCCAAAACCAACAAACGCATGCTCTACCACTATTTTACCGACAAGGCAGGTCTTTACATTGCCGTGTTGGAGCGCGTTTTTGAAGACGCCATGCATGCAGAGCAAAGCCTCAACCTCAAATCAATAGAGCCCGTGGAAGCCATCCGGAAATTGGCTCTCTTTGTTTGGCATTACTTTCTAGAACACCCTCAAGTTGTTAAAATTATCAGCGCGGAAAACCAATTGAACGCCCGCTATTTGGAGCAATCGAAAAAAATTCCGCTGATCCACTCGCATTTTTCGCAAGAACTCTCGGATGTCCTGCACCGTGGCGCGCAAAGCGGTATCTTCCGATCAGACATCAATCCCGCTCATATCCATCTCACCATTCTGAGCATGAGTTTTTACTGCATCAACAATCAGCATACGATTTCGCTGCATTTCAAACGGAATTTTCTATCACCGGAGACAATCGAAATATGGGGAGAGCAAATCGTTAAAACCATACTGGCCACAATCATGTATCAGGCCTCTGCATCCCAAGCCCAAGCCTGAAGGTCACACATCCTCATGACCAGCAAAGGATTTGCGCACAATTCCATGCCTTTGTAATTTATCATAAAATGTTTTTCGAGGAATCTTCAGAGCTTCAATGGTCTGGCGCACATCACCATCGTAACGGCTCAGAGTCTCACGAATAATATCCGCTTCGAAACGCTCCAAACGCTCCGGCAAGGACATCTCATCATTCGCAAACAGATGTGGCGCATGGGTGTGGGTTCGGCTCGGCGTGGCCTGCTCTTCCAATCCAAGCACAAAGCGTTCAGCAAAATGCGCCAACTCCCGCACATTGCCGGGCCAATCATGATGCTGCAAATACCGACTGACATCTGCCGTCATCGCTCTTGGCTCCTGCCGAAAACGCTGTGCTGCACGCTCAACAAAATGGCCAAATAGCAATGGAATATCCGCCCGTCGCTCCCGAAGCGGAGGAATTGTCAGCGTCACCACATTGAGACGGTAGTAGAGATCCTCGCGGAAATCCCCCCGCTGAAGAGGATCACCCAGATTAACTTTTGCGGCAGCCACCACCCGCAAATCCACCGGACGCACCTCGTTGGTCCCAAGCGGCATCACTTCGCGCATTTCGAGAACACGCAACATTCTCACTTGCGTAGACGGCGGCATGCTCTCAATTTCATCCAGAAAAAGCGTTCCGCCACTGGAATGTTCGATACGGCCCACCCGCTTTTTTTGCGCGCCGGTAAAAGCACCGGTCTCATGGCCAAACAGCTCACTTTCAATCACACTCTCCGGCAAGGTGCCACAATTGAGTGCGACAAAATGGCCCTTGGCTCGTCGGCTCAAGCTGTGCAGCACATTTGCCACCACTTCCTTGCCACTGCCGGTTTCGCCCATAATCAGCACGTCCACATCGGTATCGGCAATCTGGCGCAAGGTGCGGCGCAAGCGCTCCATCGCCGGTGTCTGACCAATCAGAGGCAACCCCTCCTGCGCTTCTTCCACCGTTTGGCGCAACACACGGTTTTCCAGCACAAGACGACGCATTTCAACGGCACGGTGTACGCTTTGACTGAGCCGATCTGTGGCAAACGGCTTTGTGATAAAGTCATAGGCACCATCTTTGATGGCTGCCACGGCCATAGCAATATCGCCATGCCCGGTCACCAGGATCACCGGCAAATCGGGGTCCATGGCGTGAACCCGGCGGAAAACCTCAAGACCATCAATATCCGGCATGCGAATATCGGACACCACCACCCCAGAAAAATCGCTACTGAGCATACGCAAGGCGTCAAGTGGCGATGAAAACGCCATGACATCAAAACCTGCCAGCTCCAGCGTCTGGCGCGTGGCGCGCAACAGGTCTTGGTCATTGTCGATTAGGATCACAGGGGCAGAACTATGCATGGCTCGGCTCGCAAAAGATGGATGGTAAATCTGGTTCCAGCCTCACTGCTGTCCACCAACAAACGACCTTGGTAATCACTGATAATATCGCGTGAGATCACCAGCCCCAATCCAAGACCCTTTTCCTTGGAGGTCGAAAAAGGGGTAAAGAGCAACGGGCGTATCTCAACCGGAATACCAGGGCCATTGTCTTCAACCGTGACAATGATTTCATCACCAAAGGCGTGAGCAGAAACATCAACGCGGGCATTTGGTGCCTCATCCAGCGCGTCCAGAGCATTCTGGAAAAGATTGATCAGCACCTGCTCCAACCGAATACGGTTTGCCTTGACAACGAAACTGTCTGGCAAATCCTGAATTTTCAGCGCATCAAGCCGACCCGCAAAACGACTGCGCAGCAAAACGACTGCGCCATCAATGGCCTCTCGCAACACCACCGGCTCGGGCGCGGTGCGGCCCTTGCGGGCGAAAGCCTTCAATTCATCCGTGATAGTCCCAATTCGTTCTGTCAGAGCAGTAATCGACAGCAGATTTTCCTTCACGGAATCGATCTTTTGACGTTGCAGGAAGACAACCGAATTCTCAGCAAAAGCACGAATCGTGGCAAGTGGCTGATTGATTTCATGAGCAACTCCGGCAGCAACCTGACCGAGAATGGCCAATCTGTTGGCCGCAACCAATTCCTGTTGCACGACCTGGAGGCGTCCTTCTGTCGCTTTATGTCCGGCAATTTCAGCCTCCAGCCTGTCGCGGGCGCGCAGCAAATCCGTGGTGCGCTCATCGACCCGGCGTTCCAGTTCCATCTGTTGCCTCTGTGCAAGCGCCAGCCGCACAGCACCGGCCTGACGCCGCCATAAAATCCAGACACAAACCAGAAAAAACGGCACAAGAACTGTCAGAACAATCAACCGGAATTCCCTGACCGTGGAAGCAATTGCCGGATCGACCGGCACAAGATAATTCAGATGCCAACTTGTGGTGGGGACCGGGATGGAAACATACAGGTAATTTGCCGCAACATCTCCGGGCAACAAAGCCCGTACAAGCATCATGCCCGAAGCAAGAGGCTCGGCATGATTGAAAGGCAAGGACGCCAAGGGCGCATTGCCAAACTGCAAGCTGGCACGAATATCCTGAATTTCTTCTGGTACCAACGGAGAAAGCGTCATAAAACGCCAGGATGGAATGCTGGAAATCAAAACGAC